>DODG01000360.1:14464-22349 GCA_003509065.1 Acidobacteriota bacterium | reverse complement strand
TACTTCAGCTGGCCGAGGTCGACGATTGTAATTCGATGACATCGTGGAACCGTAAGCACCTGCATCAAGAATTCCAATGACATCTCCAACTTCCAACGGCGGCAAACAATGATCCGTGCCGAAAGAATCACTGCTCTCGCAAAGCGGTCCAACAACATCATACATAGTACTTGACCCACTCCTGGTGACTGCCGGTATTAGGCGATGCCGAGCACCATACAGTGCTGGACGCATAAATTCACTCATGCCAGCATCGAGAACAGCAAAAAACCTGTCAGTTGACTGTTTCTTTACATCAACCACGCGTGAGATTAACGCGCCAGCAGGACCCACAAGCCAGCGTCCTGGCTCAAGCAACATCGTTAAATTAGAACCGTGAAATTCGTCTATTAACATCGTTACATAGTCAGTAATTTCGACTACTTTTGATCCATCATGTGAAATTCCTAGTCCGCCACCAACATCTACATGTTCCAAGACAATACCAGACTGGGCGAGCTCCTGAGCTAAGCCGATTAGCATGCGTGTCGCTTGACGAATTGGTTCGATTTTTACAATCTGAGAACCGATATGCGCATGGACACCGACGAGCTTCAATTCTTCTCTTCTAGCTGCTTCACGATAAATCGTTAAGGCATCTTCAATTGGAACGCCAAACTTAGCGCGTTGGATACCAGTCGAAATATGAGGGTGACTGAGAGCGTCGATACCAGGATTGACCCGAACAGATACATTGGCTATTAGTTTATGCGCGCGTGCTATCTCCTGAATCCGTGCCAATTCTCCCGACGACTCTACATTGATTGCCTTAACACCAAGAGAAACAGCCTTGAGCAGTTCATCCGTTGTTTTGCCAACGCCCGTGAATACAATTTCTTGTGGTGTGTATCCAGCCCGTAAAGCCACTTCCATCTCGCCACCTGAATTGACATCAACAGAGGCCCCTAAGCCGCGAAGCAATTTCACGATGCCGAGTGTTGAGTTTGCTTTCAAAGCGTAATGCACAGCATGCGGGTATTTTGACAATGAGCGAGTTAGCTCAAGGTACCGACGACTGATTTCGTTAGCGCTGTAGACGTATGAAGGCGTCCCAACTGCATCGGCAAGATCGACTAATCGCACGCCATCACAACTCAAGATGCCTTGATAATCATGAAATCCGGTCATAATCAACAGTTGTATGTTATGAAAATGCCTACCATCTGGAACAGTCGATCACGGCTGACAAACTAGCGCTTCGCCGCACAACCCCAAGATTACTAGGATCTAAGGTTGAAATTGGCCAAAGAGGAGATCAATTGATTCGAGAACCGCAGGTTGACTATTCAATAAATCGTATCCTGCGAAGAAAGTGGACAACGGTTAACTGGTAATTTGAACAGGTCGCTTGGCAGGAAGTGCCATAGGATCCGCAATACGTGTTTGGTCCGCTGGGGCTTCATCGATTTGCCAAGAGTTAACATCTTCAAGGACTTTCGCAGCGAAATCTGTATGGAGTTTGTGTCCACCACGATGTGCCACCACATGTCCGATAATAGGATAGCCAAGCAACACGAGGTCGCCAACCACGTCAAGAATTTTATGCCGAACAAACTCATCCTCATAGCGAAGCACGCTGTTCAAGACACCTGTTTCACCAAGGACAACAGCATTATCAAGTGATCCTCCGAGGGCCAGTCCTTTACGTCGCAGCATCTCGACTTCCTTCAGAAAGCCGAAGGTGCGTGCTGGTGCAATTTGATCGATGAAGGCTGTTTCATCTAATAGGATCGTCCGAGACTGATGACGTAATAACGGATGATCGAAACTGATGCTGTAGGTCACCTTAAACTGCTCGGCAGGGTACAAAGCGATCCGCTTGTCTCCCTGGTCCAAGGAGATCGCTCGCAAAACCCTTAGGTAATGTCTTGGCATGCCGAGTTGTTTTATTCCAGCTTCCTGAATCAAATAGACGAACGGCGAAGCGCTGCCATCCATGATCGGGACCTCTGGAGAGTTCAACTCAACCACGACGTTATCAACACCAAGACTCACCAGAGCAGCAAGCAGGTGTTCGACAGTGTCGACTGAAGCGGCATCACGCGAGAGACCCGTCGCATAACCTCTCTCATAACGGATGCTCGATAAATTATCAACAGTGGCAGGTATTTCTAGGCCACCAAGATCGAGACGCTGAAAACGAATACCGTAATCGGCTGGGGCCGGTTTGAGTGACAACGTAACCTTATTACCGGAGTGCAGGCCAATGCCGGCGCAAGAAACAGCTCGTCGTAAAGTTCGTTGTGCGTTCATATATTCCCAGCTAATCACTATATTGCTTTTACCAATCTACTGCTATGTATTGTGATTCTTTTAGAATTATCGGTCAAGATCGGGGACCAAGTTAGAGCACAGTTGGCTATTTTTTGAGCGCTAATCACACATTAAACGACTTTAACTGCTGAATTTTGACCAGCATAGAGAATCCTCGACAAACTCGCCCCCGTAAAAGATTTTGGGTTTTTACAAATAACCTCTGGAGGCCCTTCGGCTACAATCTGCCCTCCCTCTTCACCACCTTCTGGACCAAGATCAATAACATGATCAGCGCATTTAATGACGTCAAGATTATGCTCAATGACGATTACCGTATTGCCTTGATCTACAAGTTTATTAAGCACGTCTAACAGCTTCCGTGTGTCTTCAAAATGGAGTCCAGTCGTTGGTTCATCCAGGATGTATAAACTCCGTCCCGTTCCACGACGTGCGAGTTCCTTGGCGAGCTTCACTCGCTGTGCTTCTCCTCCGCTCAAAGTAGTCGCCGACTGGCCAAGCTTGATGTAACCAAGACCTACATCTTGCAACGTTCGAAGTTTCACTTCGATGGGTGGAAAATTTTCAAGGAATGGAAGAGCCTGATCGACAGCAAGCTCTAGAACGTCGGCTACGGATTTACCTCGATATTTAATCTCTAAAGTCTCACGATTGTACCGACGACCTTTACATGATTCACACGTTACATAGACATTAGGCAGAAACTGCATTTCGATCGCAATCACTCCGCCACCTTGACATGTTTCACAGCGTCCACCCTTGACGTTGAACGAAAATCTACCTGGGCGAAAACCTCGAGCTTTCGCTTCAGGTATCATTGCAAACAACTCGCGAACAAACGTGAACAGTCCCGTGTAGGTTGCAGGATTTGATCGTGGCGTTCGACCAATCGGCGATTGGTCAATCTGGATGATTTTATCGATGAACTCAGTATTATCGATGCCGTCATGCTCTCCAGGTTTGTCAGAGGCCTTGTACAAAGTCTTGGCCAACGAACGATAGACAATGTCATTAACAAGGGTCGACTTACCAGAGCCGCTGACTCCAGTAATGGCAGAAAAAACACCCACGGGAATGCGGACATCGATATTCTTGAGATTATTGGCTCTGGCACCACGCACACACAGCGCGCCACGGACCGCGTGCCTTCGTTTAGATGGACACGGAATGCTTCGTTCGCCACGAAGATACTGACCCGTTAGGGAATCACTTTTGTGATTTAGTAATGCCTCAACTCCACCTTGAAAAATCACTCGGCCACCATGTTCACCGGCACCCAATCCAAGATCGATTACGTAATCTGCCGAGCGGATTGTTTCTTCGTCATGCTCGACAACAATCACGGTATTCCCTAGATCTCGTAGACTGGCAAGAGTCTCAAGTAAAAGGCGATTATCGCGCTGATGGAGACCAATCGAGGGTTCGTCAAGCACGTACAACACACCAACAAGCTTCGCGCCGATCTGAGTCGCCAGTCTTATGCGTTGACCTTCTCCCCCTGAGAGGGTTGCAGCACTTCGATCGAGCGCAAGGTAGCCAACTCCAACATCATCAAGAAATCGTAATCTTTCGAGAATTTCACGAATAATACGACCACTAACTAAGTGTTCACGATCAGTTAATTCCAAGTTTGAAAAAATACTGATGGCGTCATATATTACCAAACGCACATACTCAGAAATCGTGCGGCCCTTAACAGTCACCCCTCGACTGTGAGGTTTCAATCGCTCACCTTTACACGAATCGCATTTGAGAAGAGCGCGGTACGGTTCGAGTTTTGTTTGATCGGAAAGGCCTCCTTCCTCGTAACGCTTCCGCATATTTGGCACAATGCCTTCGAACCCATCACTCAAAGACTCGCGTTTGCGCGAAACGTTGCTTCGCCGAGGTTTTCTTTCGTTGCTATCAAACTTTCGTGAAACCTCTGGACGACCGTACAATAGTAATTCCTTCATCTTTTTAGGTAAGACGCGAAACGGTTTATCGAGAGGCACTTTGAACTTACGTTTGAGACGAAACAGAGCTTCGCGAATCAGTTTCTTGTCTCCCTGCACCCAAGGCTCGATTGCGCCATCAAGTAGTGAACGTGACGAGTCAGGAACAATCCGCGCAGGATCGAAATCCTTTACAGCACCAAGACCTTGACACTTTGTGCAAGCGCCATGTGGAGAATTAAATGAAAACGCGCGAGGGGTCATCTCAGGCATACTGATGCCACAATGTGCGCAGGCTAGCACTCTTGAAAATAAGCGGTCTCCACCTTCATAACTATTAATGATGACAGTATCATCAGCTAGTTTCAGAGCTACTTGGATCGATTCACTGAGTCGCCGCTCCATACCGGGCTTTACAATTAGCCGATCTACAACTACTTCGATGGTATGTTTCCGACGACGGTCAATTTTTAGGTCACTTTCAAGTGTCCGCAACTCACCATCAACGCGCACTCGAGTAAACCCTTTACCTCGCAGATCAGCCAGATCTTTCTTGAATTCACCCTTCCGGCCTCTGACAATCGGTGCAAGAATGTTGACGCGCTCACCAGTTGGATCAACTTTCACCAAGTCGATGATTTGTTCCACCGATTGGGAGGCAATCTCTCGCCCGCACTGCGCACAGTGCGGCACGCCAATACTAGCGAAGAGTAATCGAATGTAGTCGTATACCTCAGTAACCGTACCAACAGTTGACCTCGGGTTAGACCCCGTTGTCTTCTGCTCAATTGAAATGGAGGGTGATAGGCCGTCTATTGCATCAACGTCGGGTTTCTCCATCTGTTCAAGAAACTGACGAGCGTAAGCCGACAATGATTCAACATACCTGCGTTGTCCTTCAGCATACACGGTGTCAAATGCTAGTGACGATTTCCCTGAACCAGAAAGTCCAGTAATGACAACGAACTGATCCCGTGGGATGTCAACGTCAATATTCTTGAGATTGTTAACGCGTGCACCGCGTACGGCGATTGTTTTGTGGGACATATCGCACGGTCAGGCTGTTCTTATCAATGCTAAACCTTAATATTTTATCACCAACTTCCTAAACTCTATTCAACTGTTCAATGTGCCAAGATACGAAGAGTCAGCCGCAACCAAATTAACGACAACTACCTAGGCCTCTGGTGCAAATCACCCTAGCTAAACGTTTAAGTGATACGCGACTTCATTGGATGTTACAACGAGGCCACCTCTAGGGTTAATGGCTACCCCAACCAATGCCGGCGCCGTCAAAACCTGCTCTGTCTTACCCTGGTCCGTGACACGGTAAAGACCACTAGCACCAGCAAGTGCTTCAACGATGTAAAGTGTCCCCTCTTTATCAAACGTTAATCCTTGAGGCCGACCGAATACAGTATCTAGAGGCTGAACTTCCCCTCGTCTATTTATACGATAGATGGTATCAGTCGACGAAAGAGTTGGAGCCGATACATATAAGGTCTGATCATTAGGTCCCACTGTAAGGTGAAATGCTGCAACACTAGCTGGCAGGGAAGCAAAGACAGACTTCTTGCCGGCCTGATCGACCTGAAAAATTGTGCCAGAACGGTCACCAACAAACAAAGTGCCATCATTATCAAATGCCAATCCAGTCGCAACGCCCAGATCTGTCGCAACCGTCTCGACCTGTCCCGTTGGTGAAACACGGTAAACAGTCCCCTCAAAACGACTCGACACATAAAGTTGATCGAAGCTATCGAAAACCATTGAGGTGGGATTGGCAATGACAGACACGAACGGTTCGCGATTTCCATTTGGTGTGACACGAAAAATAGAAACTGGCGCTTGGTGCTCACGGGTCCCACTAAAAGTCACGTACAAGTTACCAGTACGATCAAAAACCGGACTGTCAACTTGATGTAAACTTGTGGCAACCGGCACACCGATGTTAATCTCAGCCGTCGCTGATTGCTGTCCAACAATCGTAATCGGCGCGCGGCCAGTCGGCACACCTGAAGGCACCAATACTTTAAGAAGTTTTGACGATGCAAATACAATTCTGGCGAAAACTTCCCCGATCCTAATTTCCGGTAACTCTCCAGCTTTATCCAGAAAACCTTCACCTTCAATCGTGACACGCCCCCCCTCGATTGCCCAAGGGGGACGAACAACGGTCATGTTAGTTAGCTTATGAGGCATGCAAGTAGAGAGATCTCAGTAATGTAGATCCGTAATTCCAGATCAAGTGGTCGAATCAAGGATCTTTAACTTTAAGAATCGTCTAATTCGATGTTCCAGTAAATATAATCGCGCCAGCTTTCTGGAGTTTCACGCAGACCGACCGAGATTCTAATAGCCGGTGTCCGTGTGGGTCGTTTAGGCGTGCGAATCAGTCGCATGCCAGCTTCAGCTGGCGTCCTACCGCCTTTACTTCGATTACAAGTAATGCAGCATGTGACAATATTCTCCCAATCCTTTCGTCCACCCTGCGCAACAGGAACAATGTGATCAAACGTAAGGTCAGTCGACGGTGGTGTCTGCCCACAATACTGACAGGCGTGCTGATCCCGAGCGTAGATATTCGCACGGGAAAACGGAACCGTGTCGAAACGCCGCTTAATCTTAATATAACGAAGAAGTCGAATAACCGATGGCAGTTTAATGCTAAACGAAACCGAACGAATCTCACGATCGTAGACTGAAACAACTTCAACTTTACCTTGACATAAAAGCGTGATGGCTTTCTGCCAGTTCACTACCTTAAGTGGTTCGTATGTCGCATTAAGTAGGAGGGTTTGTTCCATACCTAAACATCACAATCCGACGTGAATCTCCTCGCTAATCAAAGCGATAGCCTCTCGTATCTGGTCAATGCCTTCAGGACGAACCGGTAGTAACGGGTACCGAGGAGGACCTCCATAATAACCAGTAAGGTCCAAGGCCGCCTTTAACCCTGGAACTCCATAAACGGTTGTAACAAGATTCGCTAGTGGCGTCAGTTGCCGCTGCACGACAAGAGCTTGACCTAACTTGTGCTCTTGAACTAACTGTAACAATTTAACGCAAAGTGCAGGTTGCACGGCAGCAAGAGCCAGAATACCTCCTATGGCACCGACACAAAGACTCGCAAAAAACGTCGGCGCAGAACCCACCAAAACACTGAAGCCTGGACTCGCTTTAACAACTAGATCGCCAACCTGCTCAATACTTCCACCAGACTCTTTAATTCCGATTATATTGGGATGCTCCGACAACTTGCCAACTGCGATTGGTGACAGGTTGACGCCAGTGGCTGCCGAAAAATTATAGAGTAGGACTGGAATCGGCGCTGCGTCTGCAACAACCGTATAGTGCCTGATCAAAGCCTCCTCAGTCATCAGTCGCTTAAAAAAAGACGGCGTGCGGACGAGTACAGCATCTGCACCAGCGTCCGCAGCACGACGCGTTGCTGTAACTGTGGCACGAGTCGATTCTCGCCCAGTGCCTGCAATTACCAAACGACCTGCTGGCATCACAGTTCTGGTAGTCGCAATTAGCTGGTCTGCCTCGTAATCGTTGACCTGTGCCGACTCACCGTTAGTGCCAAGCACAACGATTCCAGCAAGGTCAGTCTCCATCCAGCGCGCGAGATTATC
>DODG01000360.1:0-14077 GCA_003509065.1 Acidobacteriota bacterium | reverse complement strand
GCAAAGACTCCACAAAAATTCATGCAGACTCCCCTTTAAGCAAGTATCTCACCGCTACAGGCAACACGAAGGACTCGGCAGGTCACGCATTGTATGGAGACCTGGCGAAGCTTCGATGACTTTTGGAATTGAATTCACGGCGATCGACGCAGTAGCAATGTCACCGTGGACACCACCACTTATCTTCATTGCAATTTTAGGCGAGCCAGTAATGCTAACGGAGTCGTATGATTCTGGAGCACCGAGATAGGCTTCCATATGCAATTTGATCGCCACACGTCCGGCGCGATAACCTACTCCATCTTGCAAGATTCCACAGACGTATCCTGGTCGCACAGTAAGGAACTTACTGGTTATACGTTTACTGGCAATTTTAGGTTTTATCGTATCGGTCACCCTATCGATTTTCCATCCAAGAGCATCAGCAATCATTGAAATTGATTCCGCTAACCCAACATGTCGAACTGCGCCCTCTAAAACCTTCGCTCGAAACTCTGCTCTAGTCAGACCGCAGCCAATCTTCTTCTGAAAGGGTAAGCGTCGAGTGCTCGCATCCTGAATCCGATCAACTCGTATACGATCAACTCGCTCGCAAACTCCAGTCAAAGATATCGGTAGAGCATCCATCGTGAATCCTGGGTTAACTCCCGTGCCCAAGACTGCCACTTTAGATCGCTTCGCCAACCGATCAATGCGACGTGCATACCTAACATTTTCGGTGACCGGATAGGACAACTCTTCAGACGTTGACACTATCGGCAATTTAACTCTGAGAATCGTCTCAATCTGCGGCGTTACCTGCTTTAGCGACGAACTCGTGCACAAAACAACCGCGTCAGCCTTCACACGCATACAGGTTGAACTTATGTCGGGGTCGACCGTAACACCGAGTCGATGCCCAATCCCAGCTAACAATCCAGCATCGTGGCCAATTTTTGATGGATCAATGTCAACAGCTCCTACCACCGTAAAGCCAGATCGCGCGACCATTTGGCCAATAACAGCACTTCCAATCGGCCCGAGACCCACCTGTATCACACGAATCGACATTAACCGTTTCTCCCACGTTTGTGCGTGAACGCACAAAGCATATTGCTACAGTATTATTTAAAATTACTATTATACGATGATCGACTGAAATCTGGCCTTACCAGAGTTCTGTCATTGAGAATGGTGTAGCATGCCTCAAGGTTGATCACTCGTATAAGGGGCACGAAGGAGACTTTCAATGAAGCGTCTCAGTTTAATGATATTTGGCATTCTGCTTGGCATGATTACTCTCGTCGCGGCAGATTTAGATATCGAAGACCTTAATGTTAGGCATTCGATTTCAGAATTACTCCAACCGGCCTCCTCTGCGGACTCACAGCATGAGCCAGTGAACAGATTGCTCCTAGCATCACCGACTGGTCGATACTCTGCTCGAAACGCGAACTATGACATCGATGTCCGTCTAGATCCCGATACCCACATGCTGGAAGGCCGAGAACTACTAACGTGGCGTAATGACTCTGGACGAGCCACCTCCGAACTACAGTTTCATTTGTACTACAACGCCTGGAAAAATACGAAGTCGACGTGGATGCGAGAGTACTTGGTAGCACGAGGTGAAGCTTTTTTTTCTAGACCACCAGAAGACTGGGGATGGATTACCGTAACAAAGATTGAACTTCCAGCAACAGAGAATACCGTTGCCATTAATCTGACGAGTCACACTCGTTATATTGCTCCAGACGACGATAATAAGGACGATGAAACTGTTTTGTCGGTGCTGCTACCGGATCAAGTTGAGCCTGGTGAAACACTACAAGTGGAAATTGAATGGAAGTCAAAAATTCCACGAACATTTTCTCGAACTGGAGTGGTGGGAGATTTCTTTTTCATTGCTCAATGGTTTCCAAAAATTGGTGTTCTAGAAGCTTCTGGTTGGAACTGCCATCAATTTCATGTAGGCACAGAATTCTATGCTGATTATGGTGTGTATGACGTTCGTCTCACCGTGCCAAAAGGTTGGATAGTCGGCGCAACGGGAGTCAGGCAAAGCTTGGAAAATAACAGTGATGGAACAAGTACACACCAATATGTACAAAAAGATGTTCATGACTTTGCGTGGACCACGAGTCCAAATTTAATTGAGCGAATCGAACACTTTGAACACGAGAGTTTACCTGATGTTGAAATGCGCCTACTTCTGCAGCCCGAGCACGAGGCACAAGCGGAACGCCATTTCAGGGCCACGCGTATTACTCTGACGCGGTACGGCGAGTGGTTCGGCGCCTATCCTTACACCCAACTCACGATAGTGGATCCCGCATGGCAGAGTGGTGCAGGCGGGATGGAATACCCAACCTTGTTTACGGCGGGAACGTCTTGGCTTGCACCAAGCAAAATAACTCGACCGGAAGGCGTTACCATTCACGAAGCTGGCCATCAATTTTGGTACGGGTTAATCGGCAACAATGAATTTGAATATGCCTGGCTGGATGAAGGGCTCAATACATTTTCCACCGCTAAGGCAATTGAGGCAGAAGACTTACCTAATTATCATTCTGTGCGTTATTTTGGAGGCTTTCTTCCTTACGTCTTTAATGATATTCCACGCTCTAGAGACGCAGATGGTAACCGTCTAAGTGGCTATCGCACCGCGGCTCGTTCAGACGCTCAATCGACGCCGACCTTCCAATACTGGCCAGGCACCGGCGGCGCAATCTCATACAACAAGACAGCATTGTGGTTGCACACTCTTGAACGCCATCTCGGTTGGGAGAAGGTTCAGAAAATACTTTCAACTTTTTTTTCCAGATTTAAATTCAGGCACCCACTGCCTCAAGATTTTTTTGCCACGGCAAATGAGGTTGCAAATTCGGATCTCGACTGGTTTTTCGATCAGGTGCATCGGAGCTCGAATGTATTCGATTATGGTATCCAACAGATAGGAAGCCGACCTCAGGGTGGTCGTGGCTTTTCAGGAGATGGAGAGCCGATATTCACTGATCACAGTAATAATGAGCAGTTTCAGACGGATGTAGTGGTACGTCGATATGGTGAAGCAATCTTTCCGGTCGATATCTTAGTAACGTTTACGAACGGTGAAGAAGTACGAGAGACATGGGATGGAGTAGCACGATGGAAACTGTTTACTTATCAGCGTGCCACACAAATCTTACAAGCCGAAGTCGATCCGGATTCCGTTTTACTTCTAGATCTGAACCGAACAAACAATAGTAAAACCATGAAACCAATGACAAACATCGCCACTACCAAATGGATGCTCAAATGGATGACCTGGCTGCAAGATGTAATGCTTACTTATGCGTTCTTTGTGTAAGTGAGAAATAATCACGAAGAGACAAACAACAACACACAAAGTTATGACGATTACCCAAGTGTTCCACGACGGCATTCAGCGGGTAAAAGCGGCGCCAGTCATTTTAATCGGGATTTTTCTGACAACCCTGATCTTAGCCCTTCCCCAAGGACTTATCCTCCGTGACATGCTGCGTACGCATCTGGGAGATAGTTTGGCGGCCGAAGCTGTTGCAACCGGCGTCAACTTCAACTGGTGGCAAGAGTTTACCGCCCAAGCAAAAGGTCTTGGCACCACTTTCTCTCCAACAATCATAGGGTTTGCCGCCGTACTCGATAATATAAGCGACCTACTTGATAATCGATCGCTGACGACTGCCGTCGCAGGCATCACTGCAATCTATCTGGCGGTGTGGACTTTCCTTCTTGGAGGCACGCTGGATCGTTATGCTCGCAATAGACCCATCAGAACTGCCGGTTTCTTTGCAGCATCAGGTATATATTTTTTCAGATTTTTAAGGCTGGCCATCATTAACTTGGCAATCTATGCATTCATGGTGGGTGTCGTGCACAATTGGCTATTCGATAATCTTTATGAATGGTGGATACGAGATCTTAGCGAGGAACGGACGGCCTTTTTTCTACGAGCGTTACTGTACGTCGTATTTGGCTCAGGTCTTGTGATCTGCAACATAGTACTGGACTACGCCAAGATTCGAACCGTGGTTGAAGACCGTCGCAGTATGATCGGTGCCACACTGGCCGGATTTCGTTTCGTTGTAAGACATGTCCGCCGTGTTATTGGTCTGTACTTCCTAAATTCCTTGGTTTTCATTGGTATATTAGCAAGCTATGCCATCTTCGCACCCAGTGTTGGTGGTGTAGGGGGCTCAATGTGGTGGGGGTTTTTAATTAGCCAAGCATACATACTAGCTCGCCTATGGATTAAACTCGTCTTTCTCGCGAGCCAGACGGCTTTGTTCCAAGCGGAACTTGCTCATGCTGGATACACAGCGGCGCCGTTACCGATCGCGCCAGACTCCCCTGCTGCGGAAGCTATCGCCGGGAGATCACCCCGCCAATAAGATGAGGAAACGATGAGCACTGATGCTGACAAGATTGCCGCCTGGATAAAACAACAAGTAGTGGCATCCGCTGCCGATGGACTTGTTGTGGGACTAAGTGGCGGAATCGATTCTGCAACCGTTGCACGACTATGCCAAATCGCCATACCTAATAATGTACTTGGGGTTCTCTTGCCTTGTCACAGCGATCCTCAAGACGAAGCTGACGCCAACCTCGTTGCGCAGCACTTTAAGTTACCAACTATCACCATAGAACTTGACACAAGTTATGATTCTCTACTTAAGCAACTCCAGGGAGCCCTTGCATCTGAGACCGACGGTAGCAGAATGCCCGAAGCGAATCTAAAACCTCGTCTACGCATGACTTCACTTTATTTTGTGGCCAACACTTTTAACTACCTTGTTGCTGGTACCGGCAATCGAAGTGAACTTGAGATTGGATATTTCACTAAATACGGTGACGGTGGTGTAGACATGCTACCGCTCGGCAATCTATTCAAGGATCAGGTGCGGACGTTGGCCCGTCAGCTTGATATCCCAACTCCAATCATCGAAAAAGCACCGAGTGCTGGACTTTGGCTCGGCCAAACTGATGAAAACGAAATGGGCTTCTCCTACCCAGATCTAGAGTTGTATCTGCGTGAGAACTCGAAAGAGTTACCAGTCGAATTGACGTCTCGTATCGAACATTTGATAAGATCGAGTGCACACAAACGGGTCCTCCCGCCACGGCCCCCAGAATTTGACGAATAAAACTTTAGGTAGTGAGTTGCGCTGTCGGAGAATCGATAAGTCGTCGTACCGTGGCAACTATATGCGTCGTAGAAATGCCATAACGATCAAATAATTCATCAGGTTGTCCACTTCTCGGAATATCCTTGACAGCCAAGCGGTGGACTTGAATCCCAAGTGCGCTCACAGCTGCACTAACAGCATCGCCAAGGCCACCATTAACGTAGTGATCCTCGACTGTAATGAGAGCGTTACCGGTCTGACGAGCCGAGTCGACTAAAGTCGCAACATCGACAGGTTCAATCGAATACGCATCAATTACACGGATCGGAGTCCCAGCCTCCAAAAGTTCATCGCTGGCCTTCAGGGCTTCAAATACGGTTATTCCAGCGGCAACGACCGTGGCCACAGCCAATGGAGCGTCTCGTATCACCTTAGAACCACCGATCTCGAATTTCTCATCGGCGCCATAAATAAGAGGGGTTGCAGGTCGAGTCGTTCTGATATAAACCATGCCCTTATGCGCCGCCGCCACCATAACGAGTCGCTCGGTGCTCATCGCATCACAGGGATATAGCACTGTGCAATTAGGTACCGCACGCATCATCGCAAGATCCTCAAGCGCCATTTGTGATGGTCCGTCTTCGCCAATTGACACACCGGCGTGCGAACCAGCAAATTTTATATTCAAGTTACTAATACCCGCCATCCGAATAAAATCATAGGCGCGAGATAAGAAACATGCGAACGTGGATGGAAACGGAATTGCACCTCGGCTAGCAAGTCCCATAGCGACACCAACCATCGCCTGTTCAGCAATGAAAGTTTGATAGAAACGATCGCCGTGCGCTTCCTCGAAAGCGTTACTGAATGTCGAGTTGCCCACATCCGCATCGAGCGCAACGACTCTCTGATCAACGGCTCCCAGAGTCGCAAGGGCGTTCCCGTACGCCTTTCGGGTCGCCACCTTGGCATCAGTGTCGTACTGCGGCGTTAGGACGTTCGCGTCATTCGCAGATTGCACCATCTCGGCAGGCAAGGCTGATGGTGAAGGAATCTTCGGAGTGACTAAGCCAGCTGTCAACCGTGCTTCAAGTTCCGCAACGGCACGATCAGCCTGGTCTCCTTTCTTGAGTGCCTTACCGTGCCAGTTGTCAAGACCCTCAAATATTGACACCCCTTTACCTTTCAGCGTACGAGCCACAATCATCGTGGGACGATTTTTGGTTTGGCGAGCCTCCTTTAATGCATTAAGAAGCGCGCCGATATCATGCCCGTCAACGACAATGGCATGCCAGCCAAAAGCAATCCATCGTTTCGCATACTCATCAACATCGTGACCCCATTGAGTCTGACGGCTTTGACCCAACGCGTTCACATCGGTCACGGCACATAATGAGTCAAGCTTGTGATGTGCCCCAACCTGTGCGGCTTCCCATACTGATCCTTCCGCTGATTCTCCATCCCCAATCAGCGCGTAAGTCCGGTAATCCGAATTAATTCGTCTTGCATTCAGAGCAATGCCTACTGCGGCACAAATACCCTGTCCTAATGAACCTGTCGCTACATCAACGAACGGTAACCGTGGAGTTGGATGCCCCTCAAGGTCGGAATCGATACAACGAAGCTTCGTTAATTCTTTACGAGAGATGACGCCGGCTTCAGCCCATGCGGCGTACAACAATGGGGCCGCATGTCCTTTCGACATCACAAATCGATCATTTCCAGAATGTTGTGGATTCTGCGGATCAAACCGCATCTCACCAAAAAACAAAGTCGCCACGATGTCCGCTGCGGAACAACAACTGGTCGGATGACCGCTACCAGCCTCACTCGTAGAGCGAATGGAGTCAATACGAAGCCGTGTGGCAATATTTTGCAAAGCAGGAACTAGAGAAGCACTATCGACCGACACAACTCACCTCCAAAACAGTAGTCCAGTCCTCACGCACCATATCGTAGTACTCAACCAGCTCAACTGTACACTACGCAGCTAGTATCTTCTCGTTAAGATCATTCTGAGCAAGGAACAGCCTGTTTACTCTGACCAGTCAATTATAATAGGGTCATGCTCTTCTTACGCTATATGTACATTTTCACGCTTGCTGTGTGGCTTGGAGGCATGATTATCCTGGCAACTATCGCAGCTCCAGCAACGTTCGACACGCTCCAAGCGCGAGACCCCTCTGGTGGCCGTGTGGCTGCAGGTGCTGTCTTTGGTGAAATGCTAAAGCGGTTTCATCGGGTGAACTACGTGGCAGGAGTGATTATGATCGCGTCCCTGATTGGTATGGCTGCCCTGGGACACCGTCCAGTAGATTTCGGCGTCCGCCTAGGCCTTTTGTCGATCATGCTGCTACTGAGCTTGAGCTCTGGAATGGTGGTAACGGAACGTCTCGAAAAATTGCAGCAAGCCACTGTTGGACCGATCAGCGGACTGCCCAGCGATGACCCAAGACGACAACAATTCGGGCAATTGCATGGCCTGTCGAATCTCCTGATGATGCTGAACGTCGCAGGAGGATTGGCGCTTGTCTATTGGGAAGCAAAAGGTTGAACAGGAAATTGCCCGCACCAAGGTGTTATCGAGCCCATGATATAGTGCCCTCGTGATACTTGACGAGGTAACCAAAGCTGTTCTTTCTCGGGATGAAATTGTACGCTACCTGCACGAGTCCCATGAAGGCGATAAATCTGACACCAGAGAGCGAATTCACGCCTATCTTGAAGAACTGCGAACAACCCAGCGATATCCGTTCTATCGTGCTCTTAAACATCCGCTATATCCGATATTTAGAAAACTGGATTTGCGTCCAGAACACGTGGATATTCCAGTAGCAGCCACGCGTAAGGGTCGAGTTATCTATGCGTCGAATCATAAAAGTCATCTCGACTATTTAGTGGAACCAGTAGTGCTCGACGACCACGGTATTCGTCCACCGATTATCGCAGCCGGTATCAATCTGTTTGGTGGTCCACTAGGTTTACTGCATCGCCACATCACAGGAGCAATGCCCGTTCGACGCAATACCAAAGATCCTGCGTACTTGGTGACGTTAAAGGCGTATGTCGCCGAACTGCTACAACGGCATGATCTCTTAATTTATCTTGAGGGCGGTCGTTCATATAACGGTGCTATGAAATCACCAAAGACAGGACTACTCCATGCGGCTCTGCAGGCAGACCACGAGAACCTAACTGTCGTGCCAGTCGCGGTAGCTTATGATCTCGTGCTCGAAGATCAAGTACTAGCCAAACAGGGAACCAAGCGTTCTCAACGTCCGTTTACTCGTGAGTTAGCTGAAATGATTCGTTACGGTATGGGGTATCACTCACGTGCCTTTGTCACCTTTGGATCTCCAATGACGTTACACGAATGGAATCCAGAGTCACGTCGATCGGTCATGGATTTGGCCAAACTGATTAGCGAGACAATAGGTAAGTTGCACAAAGTACTGCCTACCGCGCTCCTTGCAGCGGCGCTTCGGCCCTCGATGTTAAAAAACGATTTAATTGATCGAATTGACGGGCTCTTGAACGAGTTGCGTCAAGTAGACGCCAATTTGTCAGTAGCAAGTGGTGCCGAAGCCCTAGAACAGGCAACTGAACCACTAGCCACACGAGGTGTCATCGTGGTTGAACACGATCGTTATCGGGTGCGTGAGCGCACTGTACTCCGGTATTACGCGAGAACAATCAAGCATCTGCTCTCACCAACAGGACAGGTCACACATTGAAGCCACGCCGATTCATTCCTCATCACGTCTGATATGATCACTGCATGCCGCAGATAGATAAAGCGGCGCCTGCGCCGTCGCTCACGGATCTCAAACGGGCTCTAAAGACTCCATTTGTCCCCATTCCAGCAGGCTGGTTTCTAATGGGTAGCACGACTGGACAGGCGGACGAACGCCCGTTACACCGTGTTTGGGTCGAAGCATTCGAGATGGCTGTGTATCCCGTGACGCGGGCACAGTATAAAGAGTTTCTGCAATCATCCAAGCATCAGCCATTGCCTCGGGACTGGCATAATCCGCTCTTCACAAGTCCAGACCAGCCAGTCGTCGGTGTGAATTGGTACGATGCGTGTGCTTACTGTAGATGGTATTCGACACCCGAAGGAACAGTCAGACTTCCAACTGAAGCGGAGTGGGAACGTGCCGCACGGGGTGGACATCAAGCTCGTGAGTATCCCTGGGGTGATTCAATACCTGACTGGGTGCCAATGAACGAGAATGGTCCGATCCAGGCCCCATGGACTGTCTCCCATGGCGAACCGAACGATTTCGGCCTTTATGGAATCGCAACAAACATCCACGAATGGTGCGCTGATTGGTACTCGGGTGATTTCTACGCAACTTCTCCAACATTTAATCCCGTAGGTGCGTCAACCGGTACTCGACGTGCCTCAAGAGGCGGTGCGTGGCGACATGCTCAAACCATCAGCCGAACGGCCGCACGCAGTCGACTCGATCCCTCATTTCGGTACACGGACTACGGGTTTCGTATTGTGAGAACCATCTAACAGGTCACATAAGATGAGCGTGTTCGAGAAATCGAGGGCTATCTCGCACGCCGTCCACCAAGCCGGTGGCCGAGCGTTGATCGTTGGAGGCTGGGTTCGAGATCGCCTGCTCAAGCGACCGTCAAAAGATCTTGATCTGGAAGTCTACGGGGTTTCTGCCGACCAACTCCGTCAACTTCTTTCCACATTCGGACAGGTCAACACAGTTGGCCAAAGCTTTGCCGTTTTCAAAATCGACTCGATTGACGTGTCCTTGCCACGACGTGAGTCTAAAACAACGGCTGGACACCGAGGTTTTGAGGTCGTCGGAGATCCTAACCTACCTATTGAAGATGCCTTTCGGCGTCGTGATTTCACGATTAACGCAATTGGCTGGGATCCCCTTACCGATGAATACGTTGATCCATTTCATGGACGAGATGATTTAACGCGAGGTCTACTCCGAGCCGTAGACGAACGAACATTTGGAGATGACAGCCTGAGAGTTCTACGGGCGATCCAATTGGCTGCCCGATTCGAATACAAACTCGACCCGCCCACCGCTGTCATTTGTCGTGCCACCAAGCTAAACGATCTCCCAGCCGAACGGGTCTGGGGAGAGTTCGAGAAGCTCCTCATATTGGCAATTCGCCCTTCACTAGGGTTTTGGCTGGCACTTGAAATCGGCGTAATCGAACAATTATTTCCAGAACTTCAGGCCCTTGTAGGATGTCCCCAAGAACCAGAATGGCATCCAGAAGGAGACGTCTGGAAGCATACGCTACTCGTCATCGACGAAGCCCGTCGTCGTATCGAAGGACTGTCGCGCCCATGTCAACTCGCTATCATGCTCGCTGCGGTTTGCCATGATTTCGGTAAGCCGGCGACCACAGCTCGCATCGATGGAAGAATTCGATCGCGGAATCATGAACAGGCCGGCCTCGGACCCACGCAGGATTTTTTGGATCGGCTCAAAGTGTATTCGGTCGATGGTTTCGACGTCCGTAGACAGGTCGAGGGCATGGTCGCGTACCACTTAACACCAGGCATGTGGCATAAGAGCCCAGAAAAAGTTGGCGACGGGGCTTTTCGACGACTAGCTCGTAAAGTCGACCTTGAATTACTAGTTCTCCTCGCATCAGCCGATTGTCATGGGCGTAAGGGTCATTTCGATTGCTCGGCTATGGAGTGGTTTGCCTCCCGGACACATGAACTCGGAATTGAACATGCCCCTCCAGAACCACTGCTTAAGGGTCGACACCTGCTCAGTCTCGGATTGGAACCAGGACCAGAGGTAGGAAACATTCTCAAAGTGATCTACGAAAAGCAGCTGGATGGGGATATCACAACATTGGAGGAGGCTTTGGCCGAAGCAACACTCTCTTTGAGAAGACCTCAGTGACTAACCTGCAAGTGCAACACATTTCATAAGTGTTTCCGGAGCCATGTTTCCACCAGTTAAAATCGCAACCACGCGTTCACTCGAAGAAAACTGGCCTTCGGCCGCACGGTTCAATACGGCTGCAAACGCTGTCGCGCCGCTTGGTTCAACCACCAGTTTTGCCCGCCTGTGTAGCCAAACAACCGCCTGAGCAATCTCACGGTCAGCAACCGTAACGAACTCATCGACGAATGCCTGCGCGTGTGCGAACGTCAGGTCACCCGCACGGAGAGGTAACAAACCATCTGCGATACTTGTTGCAGTTGGTAGTGTAATTAAGGCTCCAGCGTCAACAGACTTGCCCATTCGAGCGGCACCATCAGGCTCAACGCCAATGATCCGCACTGACGGCTTAATCTGCTTGATGGCCGCACTGGCACCGGCAGCCATGCCGCCGCCGCCAATTGGAACAAACACAGTTGT
This sequence comes from Acidobacteriota bacterium, assembly GCA_003509065.1. The sequence goes on along the minus strand of DODG01000360.1, from coordinate 2,586 downwards.
GACGTCCGCACATTGGTCCATGATCTCAAGGCCGGCTGTACCTTGACCGGCAATAATCGCAGGATGATCAAATGGCGGGACAATCGTCAAACCCTCGGTTTGTGCTTCAACCTCGGCTCTATTTTTTCGATCAGCCGACGTTGTACCTTCAAAGATAACCCGTGCGCCCAATTCCTTAACACCTTCCACCTTTATTTCAGGCGCCGTCGTGGGCATGACGACTACGACTGGAGCATCGACAAGTTTTCCAGCTAACGCGACGGCTTGCGCATGATTTCCAGACGAATAGGTGATCACTCCTCGCTTTTGTTCGTTAGGCGACAGCTGCGAAACCATGTTATAAGCTCCACGAAATTTGAAAGCGCCAATCGCCTGAAAATTTTCGCACTTTAACTCAATAGTCGTCTCACTATTTAACAATTGAACCTTTAGCAATGGTGTCAGTTTTGCAACACCTTGAATCCGATCAGCTGCAGCCTTAATAACATCCAAACTCACGAGATCTGACATTCTTTAATCCTTCCAGTCGAGCACGATAAATCCAAGATACGACTATTACGTCAGTATAGTAATGTACTCTTGTTAACAAAACGTCTCCCAGTGGTATCAATCACAGCACGTTGTTTCCAGAACTGTATACTGAAGGTTATGTGGTTAAGTCTCCACCTGCGTCAACTGACTGCAGGGCTGTCACTCGCACTTTCATTGGTCATTGTGAGTAATACGCAACAGGTCCTGAACGCACAAGAAAGAACGCGAATTGGTCCGTTCGTCATAGAGCTGAGCGGTGTATTGGTCAAGAATGGACAGAATGAGCAGATTGCTAGTGACCGCAGTCTGAATCCGAAGGAACTGCCGTCGTTAGGCCTTGGAGTTGGTGCTGGCGCACATTGGTATCCACTCAAGATTAAGAAGTTTACGCTAGGCCTTGGTGGACAATTCCTGATGTCACGTGGTTCCAGCACCCCGATGCCAAACCTGTCCACTACTGTTGTAAATGAACTTTGGCCTCCGACTGTAGAACCATCCATTAAAACCCGCTTTCAAGCTATCTCACCGCAGGTGTCGTTTAACTTCGGTGGAACGAGTGGCTGGAGCTACATAAGCGGCGGTCTGGGGAAGGCAAAATATAGTGTAACGAAAGATATTGGCAGTCGCTGGGTGGAAGAAGAGCCGGACGTTGATGATCGCTGGCTGAATATGATCAATTATGGCGGGGGCGGTCGGTGGTTTGCTAAAGAACACCTAGGCTTTAACATCGACCTGAGGTTCTACCAGATAAGCCCTCTTGCTGCCAATGATAAATTCCTCGGATTACCACGTCAGACTGTTGTGATTTTTTCTGTTGGAGTCTTGTTCAGATAAATCAAGTCTCCATATTAATCTTTAACAAGTCGATCTTGCTCTTGGGTTTCAAGGTACTGTTGTGCCTGTTCGATCCATGGCTGTTCGGAGGGCAACACGTAACTCGGAAGTGAACTCTCCTGCTCAACAATTTCTTGCATAATCTGCCGCGCTTCATCTCGCCGACCTTGTTTGTCGAGAAGCGTAGCAAATTGGAACATGGGACGAGACCGAGACGAGGTGCGTGTCAATTCTTCATATCGATCGCACGCCGCAGCATCCTGTCCAGATGCTAGAAGAGCATCCGCGAGGGCTTCAGTTGCCATCCCATAATCATGCTTGGGATCAGTTTCGTACACCTGATTCAAATGCACTACAGCTTCCGCGTGTCGGCCTAGAGTCGCAAGTGCCTTCCCCAAACGATATCTGGCATATATATCTTCCTGGTCACGCTCAAGTCCACGACGGTAATAAGTTACGGCCTTTTCCATGTCGCCATTCTGCGCATGGAGATCTGCAAGTTCAAATAAGAGTGCAGGAGCAGGATTGATTGCTATGTCCTTCTCAAGCTGAATAAAGCGCTCATCATCCACGGGTCGCTCTAAGTCAGGATGTTTTATTGTTAGATTTTCCCGCCAACCCTGCTCAAACTTTTTTCCTTTATCGGCGATGTACCCTTCCGGCAACTGTAATGGACCGAACCGTCGTCCTCTTAAAAGCTCGCTAATCATGTAGCCAAGTGCACCGAGTGGCCCTAAAAACAAGACTGCTAGAATCCAGAGCCAATTTCTGTGCTGTCGTAGACAGTCACTAATTGCCCAGAATTGAAAACCGAAATTCAGAATCGCCAGCAAAATAATAAAAGGACTCATCGTTCTATGAGGGTTGGTCAGACAAACAGTTTTATAAAGTTATCGGTATTATTCGCATTCAACGATGGTATCTACTAGTGGTCGCAAAACAAAATTCAAAATGATAGTAACCAGATGTTCACCTAAAGCACACCGCTGCTTATACATCATAATGCAGTCCTGCCTTCCAACTCACTGTTCTAATACGTGACAGAAGACAATTGACCCTCGGCGCCTACTTCTATCACCAGCAGAGGTTAATTTATTGTGAATGTTGCAGATTGCCTCACCTTATGCCAAACTTGATCAACGGATGAGCAAAGAAGACCTACTCGATGTGCAGGGCACTGTCTCCGCAGTGCATAGTGGCGGCTTGTATCGTATTCAGTCG
>DODG01000297.1:5493-6771 GCA_003509065.1 Acidobacteriota bacterium | reverse complement strand
GCAAGTGAAATACTGCTAGAGCAGACACATCGAGTGATGCGCGCCATCATACCCAAGTACTTCCCCATTGAGCCGCAATCATTTGAAGATTACGTGGACGATGACGGCTGTGGAAACGGCCCATTTCGACTAAAGGTGACTATCTGGCGAGAAGAAGACAAAGCGTATTTGGATTGGACTGGCACGGACGCCCAAGCGTTCGGACCCATTAATCTCCATCTGCAGGAATCGACTTTACAGAATCTTGTTGGTCGATACCTCCTTCGTCGTATCGACCCAGAGATGGAACCATCCGGCGGTGGCAATTCGTTATTCGACATCACACTACCCGAAGGCTCACTGATTAACGCAGCATTCCCTGCAGCCTTAGGTAGTCGCAGACACGTGTTAGGTCGATTACGAGATGTCATCAATGGGGTGTTCAGCCACTCGGCCGATTCTCTGGTCGTAGCGGCAGGAGAATCAAACCAGGGCCTTTTGACTTTTATACCGGAGGACGCTACACAGGGGATTGCGCTGACTGAAACCCACTTCGGAGCGGTACCAGCACGTTCGGCTGCGGACGGCATCGATGGACCGAGTTGGGAACACACGACAAAACTGTATTCTGTTGAGGCTATGGAACATCAAGCACCAGTCAGAGTTGACTCCCGTCGCTGTATTCCAGACTCTGGTGGTGCGGGATCCTTTCGCGGTGGTAACGGCGTAGCAACAACCTACCAATTTACGGCACCCGGAGCATTGTCAATTCAAGATGATCGCCAAACTGGCCAGCCGTGGGGTATTTTTGGCGGCCGACCCGGATCTTGTTCTGAAAAGTCTTTAACCACCAAAAACGGTGAACGCCGAACGCTCGCTCCCAAAGTGGACCGTTTGCCCGTTTACTCGGGTGATAAACTTCTTTACGCAGGTCCCGGCACTGGGGGTTGGGGAGACCCGCTGCGACGCCCTGTGGAAGCCGTCCAAAAGGACGTCGCACGTGGATTAACCACCATTGTGTCGGCCAAAGAGTATTATGGAGTGGTGATCGATTCAGACACAGGGACGATCCACGTTGAGGAAACAGAAGCATTACGCCGACGGCTCCTGGGCGTCCCAGGAAAACGATCGCATTTCGACTTTGGAAAGAAACCCGCTAAAGAATCCTAAGCACCTACACTCCAAACCATGTCACATTAAACCCACAGAATAACGCCGCCACAGGCATTACAATCAACAACTGAAAAGCCACCAAACCGCTGGAACGCGCCTATGTCCATCGAAAGCCTAATTACTATC
>DODG01000297.1:0-5071 GCA_003509065.1 Acidobacteriota bacterium | reverse complement strand
TTCGGTGGAACCCGTGTATGCCTGGGGCAAGGTGCCATTGTTCTACCTGTATTTCACGAAGTCTCCTGGGTCTCGTTGGAAACTATCAAGTTAATCGTTGGCCGTGCACGGGATCAGGCCATTCTGACTCATGACAATATTCGAATTGACGTAGTCACTGAACTCTATACTCACGTCGGGTACACCTCGGAGTCGCTTCTCACCGCTAGTAGAAGTCTGGGTCAAAAGACCTTTGATCCAGACACTGTTCGAAGTCTCCTAGAAGCAAAAATCGTCAGTGCATTGCGCAGTTACGCCGCAACAAAAGACCTAGCAGAACTGCATGAGAATCGTGACACTTTCGCCCGCGACATAAAGTCCCAGGTCATCGAAAGCTTCAGTGCCAATGGACTCGTCCTAGAAGAAGTCACCATTGTATCGATGGAACAAACAGGAAAAGAGTACTTCAAGACCGATAATGTATTTGATGCAGAAGGACTTCGAATCATTACCGAGATCACTTCACGGGCGAAACGCGACGTTCATGAAACTGAAAAACGCACCAGTATCGCTATTCGTCAGAAGGAATTAGAGACTCAGCTCGAGTTACTGGAAATTGAACGGCAAGAGGCGTTCGCTCGTTCAGTACAAGACAGGGCGATTTCCAATGAACAAGCCCTCCATGTGGGTGAAAAACAACGTTACGTCCTCGATCAGAAACTGTCTGTCGAGCAGAAGGAGATCGAAAACGAACGCGTTGTAGAACAACTCCGCACTGAGCGTGATGTTGCCATCATTGAGGAATCCCGAAAACGCGAATCTTCGGAAATCGAGAAAGGCAAACAGATCGAGCAACAACGACGCGATCGTGAGATCGTCCTGATCGGCAAAGCAAAGCAGGAAGAGCTCGCTGAAATCACACGGAAGCTCGATCTGGATAAAGCAGAAAAAGACCGGCAGATAGAGCTCGTTGAAAAAACGAAAGAGGAAGAGCTCGCTCAAATTACACGCGAGATCTCATTGGATGCAGCACAAAAGGATAAACAAATACGGTTAATCGCTAACGAACGGGAACGAGATGAAGCCGAGATCGAGCGCCAGACGGCTATCACTGCCCGTGAAGAAAGTGCCCGCCTTGAACGGACTAAAGCAGCAGAACAGGCGGAAATCGCTATCAATCAGGAACAACTCAAAACCCGACTCGCTCTGTTAGATGTCAGTAAACAGGATGCCCTTTCCACTTCTGCTCAAGAGAAAGATGTAGCCGAAGCACAAGCCACCTTGTTAAGTGAAAAGCAGCGCTTCCTGCTCGAAGAGAAGTGGAAGGTCGAACAAGAGGAAATCAATAAAGAGTTGGACCTCGAGAAGGCGCAGATCGCGAAAGACACGTCGATTCTAAGTGAGTCGCAAAAACGGGAGGCTGCGGAGGTGCAACGTTCCTTGGCACGCCAAAGTGAAGAGCGAAATCGGGAAATAGCGTTAGCCGCGAAAGATTCTGACCTTGAGTTTGCGGCGGCAAAACGACTCGAGGCTACGGCCTCCAGACAACAGGCTGAACATAATGCGGACTCGGTGCGATATATCGCTGACGCAGAACGTCAGAAGATCGTCGACCTGATCGAAGCTGAAAATAACGCAGATACACGCCGTGTGGAGGAGGAAAACAACGCCGAAATTACACGAATGCATATGCTTGCTCAGGCCGATGCAAGGAAAGAAGCAGCTGATCGCGAAGCCGCAGCCACTCTTACACGGGCACAGGCCACCAGTGACGCACAACAAATTTCCGCTATTGGCATCGAGAAAGAAGCAGCAGCAAAGGGCCGCGCGGAGATGGAGATCGAACAACTCAGGGTCGCCAATACGCAGCGCATGCTAGAAGCTGAAGCGAGCGGCATCGAAGCAAAAGCAGACGCTTTGAAGAAATACAACGATGCGGCTACGTTTCTGGAACTATCAAAAATGCACATAGAAGCCGAACGAGACGTTCGTAGTGATCAGGCTAAAGCGATGGGCAACGCTCTGCAGGGGGCGCAAATCAGAATGTATGGCGGTAGTGATGACGGAACCATAGACAACATTCGAGGTCTCTTTACCACCGGTTTTGGAGTTGGAGAGGCGCTTGAAGGGCTCGCCCAATCGCTTCCCGAAGGACTGCGCCAGCGATTCGCTCAGAATGGCGTTCGCGGCCTCTTGGGGACTCCAAATGGCGCAGGACGCTTTCAGGAGGCGGTCGCCGCTATCGGCAGATTACTTAAGACGACCCTGAAGACAAAACGTGAACGGGAATCCACAACGTTCGAAGAAGCGATCCAAACACTACAAGGCGCCGCCGGTGCAGACACAACACTGCTAGAGGCGGTTTCAACGCTCTCCCAATTTAACCAGGATGACGTTTTCAACGAGGTTCCATTCGAAACCGTATGGAGCCTCATTCTCGCCACATCAAAGGCCGTAAATTAACCACGACCGCTCGGTTCACCCGTTATGCCTGACTACGACGTCGTCCTAACCGACGTCTGCAAGACCTACCCCGGGGATACCCGCGCGGTTATCGATTTCAACGCCAGCATTGAAAGAGGTTCTTTTGTCGCGCTGTTAGGCCCCAGTGGCTGTGGAAAAACGACTACTTTGCGAATGATCGGCGGCCTTGAGGAGGTAACCACGGGCAAAATTTACCTCAGCGGTCAGGATGTTACTGATCTGCCGCCATCGCAACGGGATACCTCGATGATGTTTCAAAGCTTTGCCCTCTTCCCGCATCGGACCGTATTACAGAATGTGGAATTTAGCCTGAAGATGCGGGGCATTGAACCAACGGAACGGCTCCGGCAAGCACAAGACATGATCGCCCTCGTCGATCTCACTGAATTAGCCGGCCGTTATCCGCGTGATCTGAGCGGGGGCCAACAACAACGAGTGGCTCTCGGAAGAGCCTTAATCAGTCGACCTACTGTCTTGCTCCTTGATGAGCCCCTTGGTTCGTTGGATTACAGTCTTCGACAAGCCATGATGGTCGAATTGAAGAAAATCCAACAAGAGATTGGCATAACATTCATTATGGTGACTCATTCACAACAAGAAGCACTCTCTATGGCTGATGCGGTAATCGTTATGAGTGATGCTGTTATTCAACAAACAGGCACCTCCAGAGAGATTAATGAGATGCCCCGCACTCGGTTTGTTGCCGAATTTATTGGAAACAACAACCTCTTTGAGGGCATCCTCACCTCCGTCAGTGGTTCTATCGCTTTGATAGAACATGGTGACTCCATGTTCTATGTCAGTGTCCCCGATGGACAACACCATCACCCTGTCGGTTCATCCGTGTCACTCTCCGTCCGAGCAGATTGCGTCGTCACCGGACATCACCCAGATATGGCCAATCGCATTGATGCGACCTATGTCGCGACAGAATATTTAGGATCGCTCGAAACGGATGTTTTTGAGTTCGCGCCAAAACACTACGTCCAGGTCGAACAACATCGGGACAGCAAAAACCGAGTCTATCAAGTGGGTGAAAAAGAGACGTTATGTTGGTCTGCTGCGTCTGCAGTCCTACTCAACTGATACAGGCGCCACCCAAGCGGTAGGCTTTCGCTCCTTATCGCATGAATACGTGCGGCAGATCCTTCTCAAGCCCAGGTCGTAACACCGTGTCGCCTGAGCCCATCGAGTCTCAGATTAAACAATTGTCAGTTGATACGCCGATACAACAGGCTATAAATCCCTAAAAAGAGTCCAATCATTAGTAGGGAAAACAACGTTGATGCAGTCCCGAGTGCGAAAAGCGTTGGCCTTATACGCTGAGTCATGGATGCATTAATGTCCAGCGGTAGCGTATTAAATTCGCCAGCTAAGAGCGTTGTTCTGGCAAATTCATCGTATGACAAGGTAAATCCAAATAGGCCAGCGGCAACAATGCCGGGCAACACCAGTGGGAATGTGACCTCTTTAAACACAGTCCACTCGTCCGCGCCCATGTCTCGAGCCGCCTCCTCTAGACTCGTATCAAATCGATTAAATACAGCCATCATCACTAGAAACCCGAACGGCAATGTCCAAACAACATGTACGCCTAAACCTGAGGACCACCACGCTGCGGGCATTCCTATCTGGCGCAATAGTGTTGCCAGACTCAGGCTAAGCAAGATACCAGGGACCATCAATCCAGCCATTACGACATAAAACAGGACATTCGCCCCAAAAAATCGCTTTCTAAATGCCATCGCCAACATGGTGGAGAAAATCGCAGTAATCAACATAACGATCAATGCGAGGATCAACGACCGCATCAATGCTCCCTGCATATCGCCCACCGTAGACGGTTCAATAAGCTTTTCCCACCAATACAGACTTACCCCACGCATTGGAAAACTGGTGCCACCTCGACGCCCTTGAAATGAAAGGATGAACATCGCAATCATTGGGCCATAAATAAACAGGATAAATATCACGTAGTAACTGCCAAACAACGTCGTGACCCAGGCCTTTTTTCTCTTTTGCGGAGTCCATTGCGCCATACTCAGAGCTCCTTCCTGATGTTAACCAACCGCAAGATGATAATGACTCCCGCCATCATAGCCAGCATCAACATAATCGCGTTGACCGCGGCAAATGGGTAATTAGCAATCGCATAGTAATTTAGAATTACCGTTCCCACGGTGCTTGTTTTCCCCCCGTACACCACGACAGCCGTGGCAAATTCACCCATCAACATCACAAAAATAAAAATCATACCAATTGCAACACCTGGCAAAGACAACGGGAAAATTATCTCTCTAAAGATTTGAAACGCCGTGGCGCCCATATCTTTAGCCGCCTCGATAATGTCAGCATCTATTTTGGCCAAAGAAAAGAAGATCGGGCCAACGCACAAAACTATATATATCTGTACCAGCGCAGTGGTATACCCAAATTCTGAATACAAAAGAACCCGTGTCGGTTTATCGATGATATCCAGAGCCAATAACATCGAATTCAACAACCCTCGGCGCCCCAACATAGGCAACCAGGCGACAGCGCGGATCAAGTAACTGGTCCAGAACGGAACCATGCAGAGGAGAAAAAGCGCCATCTGCCATTTAAAACT
>DODG01000185.1 GCA_003509065.1 Acidobacteriota bacterium | reverse complement strand
GGGTTTGCGTCCTCTGGCTTTTCACGAACTACTAATGACGGGAATGCATCCCATTTGGCGTCATATTCTTCAGCCGCATCGTGAAGTTCGCACTTTTTGAAGGATATGCACTTTGGACATGTCGTTGGTGATGATGTTTCCGACAGTAGAAGTTCTAGTATCGTCTTACGATAGTTGACGATTTCATCTGAGTGAGTTGCAACTTGCATTCCGTCAGAGGCGAAAGCGGTACAAGCTGCGACTTGCTGTAAGTTTCCGTCGGTTTCTACGTCTACAAGGCACATCCTACATGTGCCTTGCGCTCCGGTACGTTCGTCGTAACAAAGCGTTGGGACATCGAACCCTGCTTCATTTATTGCCTCAAGCACCCGTGCATTTGAAGTGCATTCGATACTGATGCCATTTACTTCGACATTAAGTTTTCTTTTGACTTCGGTTGTCATTGGTTGGATTAACCCTCAGTGAATTCAAAAAGGGTAACAGTAGTGCGCAGATTTGGCTGACTATGTGGAAATATCAAGTTTGTAGTTATTTGATCTTAGGTAGTTTAAATATAGATTAGCAACTACTTGTGGCTTTGACAGAACACAAGTTGGAGTTGCGTTACCCTGCACGCACTTCTCGTATTCGACGCCATAGAAACCAAGCGACGAGGAAGATGACGGTTCCGATGATCGGGATGTCGAATGGCTTTGAAACTTGACGTATTGAGTTGTAATTTTCTCCTAACAGGAAACCTCCCCATGCCAGCCCAAGTGTCCACGGAAGGGCTCCGAGGAAAGTGAATACCGAGAATTTTATTACGCTCATGCGCGCTATTCCAGCAGGGATTGAGATGAACCCGCGGACACCAGGGATCATTCTCGCTACGAACACTGTGAGTTCCCCTCTCTTTTGAAACCATCTGTCAGCACGGTCAAGGTCGTGAGGTGTGATCAGCAGGTATTTGCCATATTTTTCTATGATTGGGCGTCCGCCCCATTTGGATATGTAATATTCAGCTAGCGAGCCGATCAAGCTACCAACCGCACCCCAAAACCCCGCAAGCAGTACGTGTGGGACGCCGTGACCTTGATCCAGTACGAGGTACCACCCAGCGAGCGGCATGATTATTTCACTCGGTAGTGGTATGGCTGTGCTCTCGATCGCCATGAGCACGATAACACCGAACCAGCCCATGAATTCGTAGACATTAGAAGAAAATGTGAGGACTAACGTTTCCAGGTTGCTTATCAGACCCGTTGCGAACTCTATCGTCTTATCTCCTAGAACTGTGGACTGGCTGGAAGGGCAGTGCAGTGCCCAATTAAGCCCAGCAGCAATACAGCATTAAGTTTATCAGTCAGCATCAGAGAACCTCCGATGAAGATAGAGATGTTGATACCTGAGGCATACGGCTTTTTTGAACTGAGTGTTGACCGTACAGGTCCTGCCATGTTGGAAACACCCCCGCCCCGGCTGATTAAAGCCTCCTCGCTCTCTTTAACGGCTTCTATGTTTGAAATTCTGGTAACACGGAAACATAGTTACGTAATTTTATGTCTTTTCTAATTGTATGTTTACCTTATAACGCCGTAGCCCTGGTGATTTAAGCACACTGTAATCACAAATAACGCACAAAATTTTACGCGGGGTATATCAAGAATGAATTCAGATTGAAAATATGTCATAAAATATTGATAATTTTAAATTAATATAAAATTAGTACAAGATAAGTTCCGAAAAAAAAACGAACATGTTCTTGACTTATACGGAGGATTGTTGGTAGGCTGTGCAGGTGGCTGTTCTGGTGGGCTTACCCATAAATAATTGGAAGTTGCTATCGAAAATTGATCAATTAGGTATTGAAAAAACTGGTCAAATGCAACCGTTCAAACATACATTTAGGTTTATGCCTTTATCAGTCCAATGAAGGAGATAAATGAAGGGCGCAAAAACGAAGAAGATGGTAGTGGTTGAACGTAAGTTGAGGCGACCACTTGAGAAAGCTTTGCCCGAAATGGTTAACGAAGTTGGACTCACCGGCGCTGCAAAACGTTTGGGAGTGAGTAAGGCCACGTTGAGCTACTGGTTGTTGAAGCTGGGAATAGAAATTCGACGTGTTGCATTAGCCCCAGGTGAAGAGATAGAAATTAGGCGCATGTCGAACTGAAGATTGGCAGTATTCTTGCGTTGTCTCTTCTCAATGATTCAAAAATGTGATTGACCGCGATTAGCCTTGTTGCTAACGTGGGTTTAAGAACGAATTTTCAACCAGCTGCGTCGTGCGATTCGATGTGGTTGGAATACTGCTAAGGACGATATCGTGACGGGCAACCGCGTATACCTAATGATGCTAGTTTCTGTTTTGACTTTATTTGTCTTGGCTGCTTGCAATGAGAAGCAGATTCCAACACAGGTGCCACCGGCATTTCACCCAACTCCAGCAGACGCTGTACAACGGTCAGAGCGCACCGACACTACCGCAAACAAGGCTGAAACGACTGCTTCGACTCCGACTGGTGATGCAACGGCAGGAGAGCAGTTGTTTTCTGATAATGGCTGCACGGCATGTCATTCAACCGATGAGGATACGATCATTGGGCCTGGTCTTAGCGGGGTTTATGTTCGAGCAGGTGAACGGAATGCGCTTGATGCGGACGGGTATATCGAACAGTCGATAAGAGAGCCGGGTGCATTTGTTGTCGACGGGTTTACTGCAGGTTTGATGCCTACGTTTGATGAGTTATCTGCATCTGAGATAACCGATTTGATCGCGTATCTGAAGACGCTCAACTAATCGAGCTCTGGTTTCATACGAGTTTCATCAATTATTCTTATTCTTTCCAGGTAGCGCCTACTATAGATGCGGCTTGGTAGCCGGCTCCGAAACCGTTGTCTATGTTGACTACCGATACGCCGGGCGCACAAGAGTTCAGCATCGCGAGTAGTGCTGCCACACCGCTTAGACTTGCTCCATAGCCCACAGATGTGGGTAGTGCGATGACTGGAGCACGTACGAGGCCTCCCACAACGCTTGGGAGCGCTCCCTCCATCCCAGCCACGACGATGATGACTTTGGCATGATTTAACTCGCTCATTCGACTTGAGAGTCTATGCAGGCCTGCGACACCTACGTCGGTGATCAGGTTAACATCGCAGCCCATCAGCGTTGCTGTGAGAACAGCCTCTTTGGCAATAGGCAAGTCAGAAGTACCGGCAGCGACCACTGCAACACCTGGGATCAGATGTTTTTTCTTGCGCTTATCTGCCCAAATCGCTTGTGCCTCATCTTCCCAAACAGCTTCAGGAACGGTTTGGCGTAGTA
>DODG01000366.1 GCA_003509065.1 Acidobacteriota bacterium | reverse complement strand
TGCTGGTTGCCTCAGTTGCTTGTGTGATTTCCGTGCGGTTGATTTCAAGAATAATGTCACCGCGTTGAATTCCGCCACGAGCGGCTGCACCCCGGTCCTGGAGAGCGCTAACCACTGCGCCACTTATGTCAGATGGTGCACGTAAGCGGCGAGACAATTGTCCAGTGAGATCGGTCAATGTCATACCAAAGCCTGTGTCTAGGTTTTCGGTGCGTGCGCTACGGTCTTGTCCTTCGTTTTCCAGATCCAGTTCTGCAATAGTGATCTCTAATGTCGTGCGTTCCCGGTCACGTACGATTGTTACCGGTACCGTTGTATCGGGTGGCGTCTTGACCACTTTATTTTGTAGATCGCTCGTATCTTCAACCGTTTCACCGTTGAATTCAACGATTACGTCACCAGGTTGGAGGCCTCCAGCGGATGCCGGACCACCGGGCTCGACGCTGGAGACAACAGCACCACGACGGTCAGACAACCCAAAAGCTTCGACGGCTTCTTGTTGGACTCGGGTGATTTGAATGCCGATCCGCCCTCTCGTCACCTTTCCTTCACGTAATTGTGGTAACAACTCGCGGATAACATTAATTGGGATTGCGAATCCAATGCCAAGGTTACTCGCTCGGTTGGATACGATTGCTGTGTTAATTCCGATGACTTCACCGCGGATATTAAGGAGTGGGCCACCTGAGTTACCGGGATTAATGGCCGCATCTGTCTGTAAAACATCCTGACTTCGTCCTTCTGCCACCGGGAATGGTCGTCCGATCGCACTTATAACGCCGACTGTAACGGTGTGCGCCAAGTTAAATGGATTCCCAATTGCCATAACCCAATCGCCTGGTTCCATTTGATCAGAGTCCCCGAATTTTGCTACCGACAGATCACGGTTAGGGAGTTCAACCAACTTGATTAACGCGCTATCGCTTAATTGATCGCGGCCAATGATTTCCGCCTCGAAAAATTCACCTGCTTCACCTTCAAAGAATCCCACCTGAATTCTGGTTGCATCTTCAACAACGTGGTTGTTTGTCAGAATAAAACCTTCATCATCAATTAAGAAGCCGGTGCCAGCACCTTCCGTGACTTCTTCTTCAGGTTGCGGACGTTGTTCTGGGGTGCCAAAGAATCGGCGTAAGAGGTCGTCTCCGCCAAAAAAATCTGTTAATTCCTGAGTGCGTCTTCTCGATTCAGTGCGAATATTAACGACCATCGGCGTTTGTGCTTTAGCGATTGCACGAAATGTATTGGCATCGATGCTACCAACGATCGGATTACTGTTCATCGGTGGGGCAGTGGACGTTTGCGCCGATGATGATGATGACAAGTCGAGTCGAGATGTGATGACCATACCGATAGCCATCGATACCACTCCAACTAACACCATGGAATAAACAGTTGTTTTTCGCGCTGACATCTATTTCCTCCCGCTTAGGGTCAGAACCATACTTCTATTCTCTTACAGTTTCTTACTCCGCGAGTGCCACAACCGTTGTCTGCAGCGGCCCAGTGACTGTTGCGTCGTTCTCACTAACGTACATATTAATTTCGGTCCGTACGCCGAATGATTCAAAGTAGACTCCCGGTTCGATGGTAAAGCCCGTTCCAGGTAAGATTCGGCGCTCATCACGAGTTTCGTAATTATCTAGGTGGACGCCATTTCCATGAACTTCTTCACCTAGGCTATGACCAGTTCGATGGAGAATGCGGTCACCGTAACCAGCACGGTCAATGGTACGACGAGCGATTTGATCAATTTCCCATCCGCGAAGATCGCGCCCTTTCCGAACTGCCGATTGTACCGTACTTACTGCTTCGTCACGTGCGAGTCTGATAGCCTCGAAGGCTCGGCAAATCGCATCTGGGGGTTGTGCCCCAACATAACCAACCCAAGTAATATCGGCAAAGACCGCACCAGGCTCATCGAGTTTGCCCCAGAGATCGAGCAACACTACTTGGTCTCGACAGATAGCTCGAGACGAAGTAGCTGTTGGCATATAGTGTGGGCTCGCTGAGTGCTCCTGCGTCGCTACTACTGGAGCTGAATCACTGATTAGTCCCTCTTCCTGGAACCAGGCAACCATTTGTTGTTGGATTTCATATTCTTTCGGTTTATGGCCATCTCGAATGGCCTTCCGAATTGTTTCAAAAGTCCGATCTTTGATGCGGTATAAGCGCTCGGAGGCTGCTTGATGTTGCGTCAGCATCTTGGCGTCCCAGCTGGCTTCAAAACGTTGCACTAAGTCGCCTGATGAGGAGACGTTGATTCCGAGACGTCGCAGGAGGTCAATTGTGCCGGCATCGACCCGGGAAATATACGGGATCGCACATTCTGGCGAGTATTCCATTGCGACGTGACGGCAACTACCCAGTAAAATCTTGAGTTGCTTTTCAAGAGTTTCTCGTTCGAGGTAGATGAATTTCTCTCCAGGCAATGCGTCAAGCGTGTGGCGTTCTATCGCGTGCACAAGGCCACGTGGCTGGCCCGTAGCAGGAATTAAGTAGTACCATCGTCGGCTCGCGAGTATATTTTTACAACTCAGCCCAGCTAGGCGTTTAGCGATCGGATTCGATCCATTGAAATCGTACAGAAGCCAACCATCTAGGTGATCTGCACGCAATGCAGCTTGAATTGCTTGAATGTCCAACTGCATAGTATCCAGTATATTAGCGCCTTTCAGTAGTTATGACTCCTCCAATTGATAAGTAGTTCGTACTTTTTTCAAAAAAATATCCTCAATGGTATTTTTAGGTGATTTAGCTCGACCAATTAACCGATCTGACCGTCTGATATAGGTGTAGGTGAACTTCGCTAACGAAGTTCTATAATGGAGGCAGACTTTAGATTTCGCGACGTGCCAAGTTGTATCAGTAGTTCCTGTATTTGTGAGAGGTAGTCATGGTTTTGGTATATGGAGTTTGCTCATGTTGACCATATATAGAATATTGATGATTCTTTGCACAGCGTTTCTATTTGAAGCTGGGGCGTCCTCAGCCCAGCAAACCATGCCCGATCCGGGCACGCAACAGCCGCCAGTTACGTTTCGACTGGAAGTTAACTATGTTGAGGTCGATGCGGTTGTCACCGACGAGAATGGAGACTTCGTTGATGATCTCACGGTTGATGATTTTGAGGTCTTAGAAGATGGTGAAAGCCAAGCGGTAACAGCGTTTTCTAGAATTCGTATTCCCGTCGAACGCCCTACGAGCTTACTGTTTTCTAATCGTCAAATTGAAGAGGATGTTAGTACCAATCGCAGGCCTTTCGATGGCCGTGTTTTTGTTCTCGCGCTTGATGATTTACACACGAGACCCTTACAGACGTCGTACGTTAAGCGGGCTGCCACCGAATTTATCGAACAGTATCTAGGCGCTAATGATCTGGTCTCTGTAGTTTTTACCAGTGGTCGTACGGATGCGGCTCAGGGTTTCACTGGCAACCAGCGCCTGCTCTTGGAGGCAGTTGACCGATTTGCAGGACGTGCTGCGCGATCGAGCGTGTTGACACGCAGCGATACTTACTATCGACGGCTTAGTGAACGACCTGATTTTGAACCAATTGGAGACGAATTGGGTTTTGAACGGAGCGACAACGCTCGGTCAACATATGCGACATTACGAACCCTCTCGCAATGGCTTGGGGGCGTACGCGGTCGGCGGAAGGCTGTCATCTTTTTCAGCCAAGGTATCGATTACGATATTTACGATGTTAACCAGCCGTTAGCGTTAACGGTACAGAATGAAGTGCGTCGCACGATTGCGATGGCAACGCAAACGAATGTTTCGCTTTACACAGTTGATCCGAGAGGATTAGCGACGGTTGGCAGCGATCAAATTGAGGTGTTTGGGGTGATTCCTGATGATCGCTTTTCAGGCACCGCAACGGGTCTTAGAAGCGACTCCCTTCGCGACGATCTACGACTTGCCCAGGATAGTTTGCGGGTTCTTGCAGATGAGACTGGCGGGATGGCTTTCATCAATTCTAACGATTTATCCAGTGCCTTTGCTGAGATTATTCGTGATAACAGCTCCTATTACGTACTTGGGTACTATCCTACAAATGAACGTCGTGATGGCAAGGCGCGCACGATTGACGTCCTTGTCAACCGACCAGGCGTTACAGTGCGTTCAAGAAAGGAGTACTTGGCACCGAGTGGGAAAGCGGAAGAGTTTAATTTAGTAGAGGCTGGTCGAAACACGTCGAAAGAATTGCGTGAAGTGATGACCAGTCCACTGCCAGTCAGCGGGCTTGGTTTAAGTGTTGCGGCCCTACCATATCTTGGGGATGGAGAGAATGTTTCGCTGTCGGTGATCGTTGAAATTGATCCGGCGGGTTTGACCTTTATTGAACGAGATGGCAATTTCGTCGACACGGTTGAGCTATCAGTGACTGTGTTAGATTCGGCAGGCAAAATCCGAGGAGGAGAAAGTCAAACTCTGGAACTGGATCTCCCTCCTGAAACCCATGAGGTGATTTCACGTTATGGACTTAAGGTCCTTTCACGAGTTGATGATCTGAAACCTGGTCGGTATCAGGTTCTAGTGGCGTCTCGGGAAAGTGGTGGAGGTGCAGTAGGTAGTGTGCACCGTTATCTCGATGTTCCAGATTTTTCTGAGGATGCAATACAAATGAGTGGCCTTGCCATTGCATCTGCTGTGGCAAGTCGAACCCCAAGTGCGAAACTTGACCCGAGGTTCGAGGATGTGCTGCCGGCGATGCCGACGACCCAGCGGGAATTTCTCCGAGGCGATGAACTTTATCTTTATGTTGATGTGTACGACAACGAACTAAAAAGACCGCACTCGGTTGATATTACGACCACGGTCCTCGATAGTGAGGAGAGAGTTGTATTTAGCACTGTGGACACACGCTCGCACACGGAATTGAAAGGTGCACGGGGCGGATATGGTCACGTTGTAAAAATTTCCACCGCCGAGTTTCCGTACGGCTTCTATGTGTTACGGACAGAGGCCATTTCTCGGCTGGCTCCAGGTTCACTCGTGTTCCGAGAATCGAAGTTTGCAGTGCTGAACCCTCAGTCTGCTTCCACCAGTCAATGACCTAGTATTTCGTCCCGCGTCTGGTCTAGCGGAGCAGATAACAACGGACTGAGAGGTCCTTATAGTAGTCCCTCAATCCGTGTGATCCGAATGGCCGGGTAACTTTGTCAAACGACGACTACTAGCTTTCAGATTCAGCCTCTTCAGCCTCTTCAGCCTCTTCTTCAACAGGATCGGGAAGCTCGTCGACCTGCGTCGCTTTGATTTCGCCGTTTGCATGACTAAAACTGTAATTATTACGATTCATACGCGAACTGCGAGGTATCCGCAATTCGATCGTCGTGATTTCACCAACCAGTAATGGTTGACGCACTCGCTGTGAGTCGCCCCCGAGCGAATTGCCGTCGGAATCATACCAGAACTCATCGACTTTCAAACCTGCGATAGCACCTGTTGCTCGGTTCTGAATTCGAATCTTTGTGACGACCTCGCCATCGATGACTTCTGTATCAGGTGCGAGATAGGCCACCTCGGCGACTCCTCTAACCGGCGCAACGAATCTAGGTCGTTCGGATTCCGCTGGTGCCTCTGCAGGCGCCTCCGCAGTATCAGTTGGTGAAACTTCCGGTTCAGTTACCGGAGCTTCTTCTACAGTGCTTTCCGACAGGGTCGAATCGTCCCCATTACTCGATCCCCCTCCACATCCTAGAGCTGACAGGGTCAGGCTCACTAGTGCAATTCCCCAAATAAAACTCAGGCGATTCATGACTTCCTCCCTATTAAATGCTCCTCTTCGATGGATTAGGATTATAGGGCCATTATCGTAAAATCTCAACGGCATGCAGATACGGTTAGGCTCATCTATCTTTGTGCCGTCCTTCGACTCCATTTTAATTGCTGTGCATCTCCTTAGTTGCTATTTGTGGTGATTTAGTCTGTAACTATCTTAGGAGCGAGTAAAACAAGGCTGATTTCTCGCCATGGCTGGCTATTTCAGGCTCTAGAGACCTGTCTATTGGACTATTGGCCACGACCGTATTGTTCAAGAATTCGCCGCACCTGATCGATCGGCAAGGCCTCAGCGGTTCGTCCGTTGCCAGTGATAGTAGTGGCTTGCAGCATCGAATTGTAGACGGCTTCTTCTGTTGCCTCGAGCGTCGCTTGAAACAAGGGCGATACTCCATCTGGTTGCAAAATCGATCGCTTTCTCGGATTTCTGTCTCCAAATGTAGAGCGCATCTCCTGTGAAGTCGAAAATGCAATTGCGAAATCCCCACTGCCATTGCTGTAAGAGGAACCAGTCCGGGCTAGGCCAAACACTGCCCGTGTGGCGATTCTCTTAAGATCTCTCGCATCAACCGGTGCATCAGTAGCTACGACGAGCATGCAGGAGCCATCACCTAGGTTGTCGAAAGGGGCTGAACCGCTGTCGTTGCTCTGATCAGCCACAGGGGGTGCGTATGAATAGCGCTGGAGTTCTTTTCCAATTGGAACACCGTCAATTGTAAGGACACCGCCGTAGTTACTTTGTACGAGCACACCCACCGTATAGCCACCAAATCGGTCGGGGAGTTGTCGAGATGAAGTGCCGATACCCCCTTTCCATCCGAATGCGGTTGTGCCCGTGCCAGCGCCCACCGAGCCTTCACTGATAGTTCCACCGGAGGCGGCGTCGATGGCTTCCCAGATATGATGCGGTTTTACATGTTGTCCACGAATGTCATTCAAACCCCCGTCGTTAGTTTCACCGACAAGAGCGTTGATCGATCGCACCTCCTCGTTCCCATCAAGGCGTAACATGTAGGCAACCGTTGCTTCAACTGCGGTGCCAACACTTAGTGTATTTGTCAGGATGATTGGAGTTTCGATAGTACCTAGTTCATCAACTTGAGTTGAACCAGCTAACTTGCCGAACGCGTTACCGACATAGACCGCGCCAGCGACTTTATCCTGAAAGAGGTTTCCTTCGTGTGGAACGATGGCGGTGACTCCTGTCCGAATGTTATTTCCCTGAATGATAGTTGTGTGCCCAACACGTACGCCTGCTACGTCCGAGATAGCGTTCAGTGGACCTGGCTGGAATACACCAGGTTCGATACCGAGGTCTCGTGTTCGGATGCGGTCTTGAGTACCAGACAGTGTAGTCATAGAAATTAAAACCGTGGCACCTGCAAACATCCAAATCAAACCAGTGTTCATGTCAAACTCCTTGAGTGAATGGGTACATCTTGTCATGCCTTGTCGAATAACTACAGGTGGATTGGTTCAACCACAGATGTAACGGTTGAAATAATCGCTGGTGTTTCGTCACGCGTGGTAAGGTGCATGAGTCAGAAGGCCAACGTTTTGTCATTAATAATTCCTTGGAGAGTTTCCCATGCGTGAATCTGAAAAACAGGTATCGAACATCGGAAATCAGCTGAATCGCCGTCAATTTTTTGGTCTAGGCCTCTTCGGGGCCTTAGCGAGTGGTTGCGCAACCCGGGGTGCGACTCTGTCAGGTGGCACGAGTGGTGCTGAAGCGGCTGTCGTAGTCAAACAGGCCCTTGACGATAACATTTACACGCGGATGCTTGGTCTTAAACCTCACCTACCTGCGATGGATCACATCACCTATCTCGGTGGGTCTCGCATGCCATCCGAGGTAATGCAAGCGATGATTGAGGCCAACAAGCATTTTGTTGATATGCACGAACTGACACGAGCAGCTGGTGCGCGTCTGGCTGAGGTGCTCGGTGCTGATGCTGCGTTAGTTACTAGCGGTTCCTTTTCGGCCATGATTCTTGGAGCAGCAGCCTGTTTGACAGGTAACGACCAAGCCAAGATTGACGCCTTACCACACCCCACGTGGTCTAAACGTGAGTGTTTGACGCAGACATCGGGAAGGTTTGGTTACGATCGGGCATATCGTGCCGCAGGCATGACGATGATTAACGTTGAGACGCGGGAACAGTTTGCCAATGCGATTAACTCGAATACGGCGATGATTTCTGGTCTTGCTCGCCTTGACTATCAAACCGAAGATGATTCCAAGGCTATGAAAGTTCATGAATTACTGGAGTTCGGACGTCGCGCGGGTGTTCCGGTAATTGTGGACGCCGCATCCGAATTACCACCAACAAACACCTTGACTCGTTGGCTGGATGCCGGTGCGGACTTGGTTGTCATTAGTGGAGGGAAGGGTATTCAGGGACCACAGTCGACTGGAATCCTGGCTGGGCGGCGAGATCTGATCGAAGCGGCGACATTACACTCGGCACCGAATGCGAACTTGGGACGCGGTATGAAAGTTGGGAAGGAAGAAATTATGGGTTTTCTTGTGGCGCTCGACCGCTACGTTGGATTAGATCACGATCGAGTGTACGCCGAGTGGCGCCGCAAGGCTGAGTACATTGCTAACGAACTCCAGGGAATACCAGGTCTTATGGCTGATGTCCCACAAGATGACCGTGGTAAACCACGGGTGAATTTAACTTGGGACGAAAACGCCGTGCCATTGTCCGCTGTAGAGGTTCGTGAGGAGCTCAAGAACGGTGATCCGCGGATTGCCATGACTGGTCAAGCAATCCAGACCCGATGTATGAATGAAGGCGAGGAAATTTTGGTCGCTCAACGAACTCGGGAGTTTTTCAGTTCGGTGGTCGTAAAAGTATCCTGAAACTGTTCAGCAGGAAGTCCTGCTTTTTGCCAGTGGGAGGCGCATGTCACAGGCGATCTTGGTACGAGAAACTGGTAGTGCTGCAGTGTTGAAGCTGGAGGAGTATGATCCGGGTTCACCAGCAAGTGGGCAGGTCCGGGTTCGCGTGATGGCCGCTGGCGTCAATTTTATTGACGTTTATTTTCGGACGGGTTTGTATCCGTCCCCTTTGCCATTCGTCCTGGGGCGTGAGGGTGCTGGGATTGTTGACGTCGTCGGTTCTGATGTGAATAGTCTGCAGGTTGGAGACCGAGTTTGTTGGGCGATGGTCCCTGGCGCTTATGCCGATGCCGTGTTAATTCCGGAAAGCCAGATCATTAAGATCCCAGACGGTGTATCGGAAGAGCAAGCGGCGGCAGTCATGCTGCAAGGCATGACCGCACACTATCTGGTTCACGGAACTCGTACGACCCGTTCTGGTGACATGGCTTTGGTCCACGCTGCAGCTGGTGGCGTCGGATTATTGCTGATTCAAATGTTAAAGCAGGCTGGTGCGACTGTATTTGGAACCTGCTCAACCGAAGAAAAGGCAGCGTTAGCTCAAGAAGCCGGTGCTGACAAGGTCATCAATTACACTACGACTGACTTTGCTGACGAAGTGAAGAAACTGACCAATGGTCGAGGTGTTGACGTCGTGTACGACTCGGTGGGGCAGAGTACTTTCAATGGCAGCCTACGATCCTTGCGCCCACGAGGCCTCTTGGCACTGTTCGGGCAGTCGAGCGGACCGGTGTCACCATTTGACTTGGGCCAACTCAATCCTCTTGGCTCTTTGTTTGTGACGCGTCCCTCATTGGTTCACTACATTCGGGACCGTGCCGAACTTGAGCTTAGAGCTCACACGGTGCTGGAGTTGGTCGCGTCGAAAAAGCTAGAAGTCCGAATTGGTAATCGATTTCCGTTAGCTGAGGCAGCCGAGGCGCATCGCGCCTTAGAAGGTCGACGTACCGTTGGTAAAGTTGTACTGAACGTATGACGAGTTTTGTGGAACTTGTTTACCGATCACCTTCGACATACGGCCCTTCGATGACAACATTCTCAAGAGCGGAAATGTCAGAGTCCATCTCAGTGTCGCCCATGGGAATGCCGTTCAGTTCAAAGAAGTAGGCAATAATTGCCGCATACTCAGCACTGCGCAGACTGCCGGGATTGTCTTCCGGCATTGTCATCTGGATAAGATCCAAGAATTCAGCGACTGGCGCTCCTGTCCAACTGTCCAGATAGCCAGCGCTCGAAAATTCGTCCTCCTGATGACACTCTGAGCACACGCTCGCAAAGAGCTTGCTTCCTTGGTTGGCTTGTGCAGCTGAATAGATTCCGCCTTGGATTGACTGCTGGTCCTGACTCTCAGCCGGCAGCACGGAAAAAGTTACAAATAAGGTACTTATCACAAGAATTTTCTGGTATGTCATCGCTATGTCTCCGAAAACGACCGTCGTCTATGTCTCACTTTGACTCTTATGGTCCCAGATTAGCTGATTTTGAAGTGGCTCTTCAACTGATAAGGTTCAGGGAGCCTTCCGCAGTCTACCGTAGTACGTCACTGTTGTAAGTCCAAGCGGGAAATGTTCTAAATAATCGAAAACGCCATCCAACTCGTTTAGTCCGTCAAACATCGTTCGCATGTCCTGGTCAAACACACGAATATATCCAGACCCATCTTCGGCGACATACGTAATAAACGTACCATGGTCGTATCGTCGAAGCTCGGTGTTACCACGTGTCGCCCAAAGATAGCGGTCGCCAATTTTTTGCACGACAGATGTGACCTCTTCCACCTCCTCCTCCAGGGTTTCGACGATACGATTCGAGCCAGTTTCACTGATCCGGACAAGTGCCACGCCATCCAAAACAACGTTGTTGGGCTGTCCATTGAGGAACTTCGGGATCAGTACGAGCAGTGCTACCATGAGGATGCTGGGCAGATGATAGTTGCGTAGATATAGTTGCAGCGACTTGAGTCCCATCAGACGATAATTATACCAAGTGAAACAAGTTTATCTGGTGTCTTTGGCGATTCACGTTGTTATGTATGTATTGCAAATAGCGACGACGAGATGGTCTCGCTGTGTCACGCAAAGTTTGATAGCGGATATCAATAATGTTGGATGAGTTAAGACGGGAATTCGCCGATGTGGACCGGCAAATTCTAGAATTAGTTGCCGAGCGACAACGGTTGTCAAAAGCGATCGGATCCGCCAAACGGGAAGCTGGGCTTCCCACACGCGACTATGAGCAGGAGAAGGAAGTTATCGTTCGGGCACGGGCCATTGCTGATGAATGTCACTTCTCACCTGAATTGGCCGAACAGATCATGCAGGCACTTGTTCGATCGTCATTGACCATTCAAGAAAAGGACCATGTTGCTGCCCATGGCGAAGGTGGTGGACGACGTGTCTTGGTGATAGGTGGAAGAGGACGAATGGGTCAGTGGTTCGTTCGCTTCTTACTGACGCAGGCCTTTGAAGTTGAGGTGGCTGATCCCGCTGGTGGTGTGGAAGGCTGTCATCATTATTCTGATTGGCGTGAGGTTGAGCTCTCACATGACTATATTGTCGTGGCAGCGCCTTTAGGTGCCGCCAACGACATTCTTCTGGAATTAGCCGAACGTTCGTTTCCCGGTGTGATTTTTGACATCGGTTCCTTGAAGGGACCTGTTCAGCCTGGTCTTCGCGCGCTCGTCCAAGCCGGAGCGCGAGTAACTTCGCTACACCCAATGTTTGGTCCTGATACGGAACTATTATCTGGTCGACATGTTATTTTCGTTGATGTTGGCGTACCCGAGGCAACCAGATCCGCGGAGGAGTTGTTTTCTTCGACGATGATCGTTCAGGCCCATATGGATCTCGACAGCCATGATCGACTCATCGCATGGGTTATCGGGTTGTCTCATGCCCTTAACATCGCGTTTCTTGAAGCATTGGCTATGAGTGGAGAAGCAGCGCCTAAACTTGTCGATTTATCCAGCACGACGTTTGATGATCAGCTTAGAGTTTCAAATCGAGTCGTACACGACAGTCCAAAGCTTTATTTTGAGATTCAGTCGCTGAATGAGTATGGCACTGAGTCGTTGACGGCATTACTGAACGCCGTCGAGCGCCTTCGCACCATTGTGCAGACTGGCGATGAGGTAAGCTTCACGGATCTCATGGAAAATGGACGCCGGTATTTAGAGGGGCGCCGTCTGTAAAAATCCTAAAACCCTAGCGGACAGTTTATCGTTGCTATTGCAACTGTTTTTCGCGAGCTAGTACGCTCACGCCGTCAGTGATCCAAGTTGGTGCATTCTCACCTTTAAGAAAGTGATCAAACCAATCCAGCACCCGGTGATGATAGTCAATCTGGTTAGGTTTCTTTCGGAGGCTATGATTTTCATCGTCGTACACCAGCATCACTAAGTCCTTACCGGCCCGCCGAGCGTAGTTGTACAGCTCGATACCCTGATGCCAGTCGACTGTGCCATCCTTGTTGCCGAAGGCTACCAACATTGGCGTGTTGAGATCCTCGATGAACAGCACGGGCGAGTTTCGAACATAGGCTTCCATGTCTTGCCAATAAGGCACGTCCATTCGCGCTTGACCCGTTTCAAAATGTGACGACTCAGGCATCCCTTGGTTCCAGTGAATGGTGCCAAACATACTGAAAAAATTGGTAAGGGGGGCTCCTGCCACGGCTGCTGCGAACGTGTTGGTCTGAGTTGGAATGAACGCAGTTTCGTATCCACCCCAAGAATGTCCCACAAGTCCAATTCGTTTCGGGTCCGCAATGCCCATCTGCAGCACTGCTGCCACCGCAGCTTCGACACACTCAGTAGCCGAGACTCCCGGATCTCGATCCCAATAAACAATATCAGGTTGCAACACGAGGTAGTCTTGACTGGTAAAGACGCTGGTGTTGTATGGTCGCCGTTCCGATGGTGCTACATATCGATGGACCATTTGTGAACGCAGTTCGTAAACATACACGAGCATCGGGTACTGTTTACTCGGATCGTAGTTGGGCGGATAGAACAACGCACCTTGGAGACGTTGGCCAGTCGGGTGCCGATAGTCCACAAGTTCTGAATGTCCCCACGCGTAGTTTTTCTGGAAGGGATTAGTGTTACTAACTTGCTTCGCGGCTGTTAGGTCTGGGCCACTCACGAAATAGTCTGGCGAATCATTGAAACGCTGAACCACGTACGCATACCGTGATGCATCGTCAGCTTTTATGATTTGGTCAACTTGACTATCAAGCCAGAGGAGGCGTTCCAGCCTGATTCCCTCTTCGATATTAATCCGCGCGTACCCACTTTTCTTGGTCCATTGACCGTATACGCTGACGTAGAAGGGATCCGTTGCACTAATGCCTGCCGTTGTATCTTCCAGAGCAACATATCTATACCGAATAGCTTCCTCAGCCCCGTCGGTCAAGCGCTCGTACGACGACCCATTTGGTGTTACGAGCCAGATGTCATATCGATCGTAGAGAAGGACCGACTCGTCGGCTATTGTCCAACCCGCAACGCCGTACGGGGGGCGTTCTTCGGTGGGGTAGTCGAATTCGGCGTCGGCAAACGAGGCAGCACTTTCACCTGTAATATTCGTGTGCTTGGCGGTCGCCAATTCATACGTCCAAAAGTGATTGTCTTTGAAGTACAGCAGATAACGGCCAGTCGTGCTGCCGCCATGGAAATGCCGGATTTTCTCGACAGCCTTGGTGCGAGTGCCGGTCTTTACGTCGATCACATAAATGTCCATCCAGCGACGACCAAACATCGTTTCGAACGCATAAGGGGTAGTATCTTGCGCCACCGCGAAGGTGTGACCGTCCAATATGGAGATTTCCTCCATCAGGTCTATCCCTAACTGCACGACACTGGGTTCATTCAAATGCCAAACCGCCAAGAGATTACGTTCCCGATCACGTTGCATTTGGATTTTTTGCATGGGAATAATTCGTCTGTCTTGACTGTGCCAGACGTCGACATCGGCAGGCTTTTCATCATCCTTGCCGTCCGTGTCTTTTGTCGACTCACCGTTGGTGTCAGGAGATGTTTCCCATTGTCTTATTCCGAAGAAAACCGCAGTGCCATCATCTGACCAGCTGGGTTGTCTTTCGTGAACAATGCGAAAGTCTTCTGGGAAATTTGCATCGGTAGTCGGGTCATAGGTGAGAGCACTGGTTTGATTGGCTTCGAGATCATGCCAGGTGAGAATGTCGTGGGTGTCACCCTCGTACCCTGTTCGGGAGTGCGAGCGTAGCACGACCAGGTCATCTTCTTCAGATCGCCACGACAAGCCAGTAAATAGATTGTTCCCTGATGTGAGGGTGTGCAACTCTCCCGTTTCTGGGTTGAACAGTTGTACCCCGTTCCCAGTTTGTCCTTCAGCTGCTATGGTCATGGCGACTAGGACTCCAGCATCTTGCCAGGAAAATGCTGATACGTTGGCGAACTGTACATCGGTCTTGGCATTCAGGTCTCTTACCACGAGATCTGAGCCGATCGATTCGACTGGACTGTCCGTATCACCACCATCTTGTTCGGTCTTAGCCAGAGGTGGCGTGCGATGGACTGCTAGGTAAGCATTGTTTTCACTAAAGGCGAAGGTAGCGACACTCTTTATGACTTCGACTTCAAGCGAGTTCAAGTCGAGAAGCCCCAGATCAGCGCTTCCTGGGTTTTCGGAGGCATCGAGACCCGCTGGGGCATCGTCGGATTGGCCGATCGCATAACCCAGCCATCTCGAATCAGCCGAAAAGGCCGCGTCCTCACCAAACGAGGCTACGGTTCGTGCGTCTGTTACCGTGTTCGCAACCCGTAGTTCATTTTCTCCGTTCGAGCGCGTGATTGGATATGCCAACCACTGACCATTAGGCGATAAAATGCTACCGCGACCGAGCGTTTCCCACTGACCGTAATCGGCTGCGGTTGGTGGCATTTGTTCCTGAGTAAACACGCTGATCGAGAAAGTGCAGCATAGGGATATGGCTAAGAACCGTCGCGCGTGCGATATCAGCCGTGTTGGGACGAAAGCAGCGTCAGGTGCGTTTTGAACAGTGAAGGTCATGGGAAGCCTCAGATTAAATTCATTCGGAGAGCGACATCGAATGAACCATTAGGTCAATATTCTTGAAATATTACGATTCCAAATCGAAGAAGGTTTCAAGGGCCGGGGCTGTGCCGAGTCGTTGTGAGCGAGCGACTACCGTGTGAGGTCTTGGTGAGCGCATGATGTTCGAGAGCGCAATGTGAGCCTCGACTGTTCGACGGCGCGCCTCCTCGTTCGGCTCAAGCGTCCACACGTCCTGTTCACCGGTAGTGCCTAGGGCAATCCCATCTCGACGAGGCATCACAGTTATGGGCATTAGACCACCTTCACTGTTTCGAAGAACACCAAAAAGTATGTAATTCAATTCTGGTTGAGGGACCAGAAAGGTGAGTTGGCCCTTGACTGGCGTTAATTCTTCATCGCCGAATAGAACTCGTGATCCCAGCCCCGTCGAATTGACGACAATTGGTTCCGGAAGTGACATAAGGTCAGGGAGTGTATCGAATTTCCTAATTACAATGCGGCCCCCAAACTGGGTTACATCGCGTACTAATGCCTCAAGATAAATGGATGGCTCGATACGCATCCGTGTTCCTCGATTCACATAGGTGGAGGGAAAAGGATGTTCACCCGGTCCCAGTAATTCCGTGCCCATTTGCAGGTGAGCTGGCAGAAGTCCAGCCTCTGCACGGGCTTCTGGTGAACGCGACACCCTCACCTCATCCGTCATAGCGTAATCATCAATCCACGTAATGCCGTAGTTGGGACCAGCGAGGAGTTGAAGTTCTCGATACGAGATTTCCACAGCCTGCCGGAATTGTGTGTCCCAAGCGGGTGTGCGGCCACCGATAGCTACAGCCCGTGACGTTGGTGTGAATCCGGCCCACGCCTTATCGGAGGTGGTGTCTGGAGGGACGGATAACGTATAGATAGTGACCTCAAAACCTCGTCGCTGCAGTTGCCGCGCCGCCGTCAATCCGACCACGCCGCATCCCAGCACTGCGACTCGTCGGTCACTCTGTGTTGCTGCCTCACTTACGAGGTCAGCAGCCAATGAGCCGGTCCCCCATGCCAACGAGTGGCCGGCACCCCCGTGACCGTAATTATGTACGAGCGTCTTATTGTCCAGTTTTTCGGCTCGGACTACAAAGCCGGAAGGTCGGTAAGGACGGAGTCCGACCGTCGTTCGAATCACACGGTTCCACGAGGCATTCAGGCTTGCAAGTTGGATTCTAGGGTTCGTTCCCGGTTGCAACAAGCTCGGTGTTCTAGTCGCACAGCCAGTAAAGCCGAGCCCAAGAGCGGCCAGGCCGGACGCTTTAAGCATCTTCCGTCTATCCATCGAATGAATCCTTGTCTGTACTAGCTTTCCGCCGGTTCCAGTTCAGATTGTTCCTGTTTCTGTCGGAGGCGGTACTCCGGCTTAATGAGGAACATGGTGGCCGCGCAGACTAGCATGATACCGACTAAGGTCAAGAAAGCTGGAATATATGTGTTACCAGCCTGTCCATACCACCAACCGACCGTGATCGGACCCAGCATTAAGCCAAGCGCTGTTATGGAGCTAAACGTACCGAGGATTTTTCCCAGATGACCTGGACCAAAAACGTGTTTCGCGACCACCGGTTCTTCCATCAGAACGCCCCCATGCGCAAATCCCCGTGCTAGCTGGAAGATGATCAGGGTGACCAGTCCCTGAATTCCGAAGGCGAGTGAGATATAAAATCCGATCATTACGTAGCAGAGGGAAATCCCTTTGAGTGAATACCGATCGAAGAACCAACCAAAAAAGATCTTTGACGAAAAGCCCAAGATGAACGACAAACTCACGGTGAAAGCCACTCGAGTCAACGTGAAACCTAGGTCTTTCACAAGAAATGGTGTCACGTTTTGAGTGAACCCCTGATCTACGAATCCAATGAAGAACTGCACGACACAAAGTACCCAAAACACTGGTTTCCTGAGAATGTTCGAAAAGGGGACCCCCCCGTCACCTTGGCTTTCTTCAATCAACCGGCCTTTTACGAAGGTGCGTGGACTGGCCGCTTCATTACCGAATTCTCGACTGACTTCTTCCTTCGTCGGAGTATCCTTTACTACGAAGTACACGACTGGGAAGACTACGAAAAGAATCGCGAGACTCATGATAGGGAGCCCATTGTTCCAGCCAAAGGTTTCGATCAACCAGGCAAAAATTACCGGGAATATCATTCCGGAGATGCTTGTTGCGCTTGCCGCCAAGCCTAGCGCCAACCCCAAACGTCGATTAAACCAGCGGGCAACCAAAGTCTTAGTTGCCAAGAGGAGCGGAATTGAGGAGAACCCGAGTGGGATTCCAGCAAGCCACCACATCCATTTCCCATCAACGAAATGGAAGAAAACAAAGCCCAGCATTGACATGGTTGCACATACGTACAAAATAGTTTTGACGCCTAAACGGTCAATTAGAAAGCCAGCACCGAATGCCACAATGGCCGCCGTGCCGGACTTCACTGAATAAATTGACACGACTTCGGCTCGGGTCAAATTCAGGGCATCCTCAACTGCCGGATACATCAACTGAAGCATCATGTTCGCAGTGGAGAAAATGAAAATGACACACGGGAAGACGGCCGCAACATTCCACCAGCCGTAGTACATCTTGCCGTCTGGACCTTTTATTTCATCCTGTATTTCTCGAAACACTCGTACGAAGCGATTACTCATAGCCCATTCTTTCGGTCAATAATGACAATTTTGTACATGATGGTCAGTTCCAAGGTTTCCAGTGAGGGTTTTACGGGAGTTTCAGGGTTTTTCAGCCTTCAACGTTAGACGTCAATTCACCAGCCACGGAACAGGCGTAGTCCATTCGATCTTCCAAGCCTGTTTCAAAAATGCCACGGTCCGCTACCCAGCTTTGTGTGCTGTCAAAAATCTGCTGGTCGTAAGGCAGAAAAACGAGTCGTTCTCCAGGGCCGAATCTCCGCACATCCATCACATCGTGCCACCGTTTCGGGAAGAACTTCTTGTAAAAATGCGTGTACTGTTCCGGACGAAAATCGATGTCAGCCTGTGCCCGTTTTAACGCGCGGTAGTATTTTCTAACATCATTTTCATCAACAGCGTCTGGGACGAGGGCTGCAATCATAAACGTTGTGTCGAGGATTTTTCGAAAGCCCAGTTGTTCAGCGAGATATAGCGGTCCACCGAATAGACCGGCGGCCGGCACTTCGCGATCGATGAGCAGTTCTAGTCGCTGAAAAAGCATTCCACCAAAGTGGAGGTTAATCTCTTCTTTAGTCAGAAACGGTTCGAGCGACTGGATGGTTGAATAGTGACTACCTGACTGATAACCGACGCTAATCGGAATATTGGCGAGGTCTTCAGGATTTCTGACACTTGAGTCTTCTGGTACGTAGATACCTGAGGGGGTAACCGAATAAGCCTCACCCCAGAGCTTGCCGTGACCAGCCGCCGCAGCCATATTAATGGTCCAATGACACGCACAGCTAACGTCGGTCGTTTGCCGCATACCAGATTCGATGCTTTGGTACGCGCCACGAATCTGGTCTTTGGGTAAAGGTTCAGCGGACTTCACTGAGGGGCTGCCCGTACGTGTTTTAAACTCGTACTTGAGTCCTTCTGCGTTGAAGTATCCCTTGTCGTGGGCGACCCATTCTTGAAGTCGCATATGCGGACTAATCACGAATGTACTCATTGAGTGTAAGTCTCCTCAGTTCTTTGTGCAGGCTCATCATAGCGGCTCAACCTGATGAGTCAAGGAGTTAGGGGAAACAACAGAATTCTTCTTTTTGACTGTGCAATTCTCACTAAATTTTTTTAATAGAGTAGCTTAGTCAAGGTTTCGCCGGTTGTTTGATATAATACAAACCTTAGATTTAAAGAGATTAGACTTGACAGTCAAGGTCGTTCTGGTCTGATACTCATCACTCCCCCAATAACCAAAAGCGTCTTGTGCGTGATTGATGTGTTTTGGATATTGGTGATGGTCGTAACGGTTAGGAGAGGTGCAGGACTGGAACTGAGCCAGCCCCTCTAGAACGTTTTGGTAGAGGAGAAGCGTGTTATGGGTAACCCAACGTCCGGTAAGGTGACCGATAAGAGTTTGCGACGGGTGAAGTACGTCAGAAACCTATCGAAGCTTGAACAGCTATCTCCCTCGGAGCGTGCCCAATTAGAGCCAGTCGCGGAACAATATGTTTTCAGAGCGAATGACTACTATTTAAAACTGATTGATTGGGATGATCCGGATGATCCAATCCGTCAATTAATCATCCCACGCGTTGAAGAATCTAATGAATGGGGTCGCTTGGATGCGAGCAACGAAGAGGCGGTGACGGTTGCAAGAGGCGTTCAGCATAAATACACCGATACGGTTCTACTCTTATGCAATGAGGTCTGTGGAGCGTATTGCCGCTATTGCTTCCGAAAGCGGCTATTCATGGACGAGAACGACGAAGCGACAAATGACGTAAGTGAGGGATTGAAGTACATCGCGGAACATCCAGAAGTAACCAACGTACTCTTAACTGGTGGAGATCCACTACTTATGAGTACCAGACGCCTAGTAGAGATTTTCAGCGCTCTCCGAGAGATTCCACACGTCAAAATTATCCGAATGGGCTCGAAGATGCCGGCATTTGACCCGTTTCGTGTGCTCAATGACGAGGCACTCCACGAGGCGTTTCGTACTTATTCCACGCCCGAGCAACGCATATATTTGATGGCCCATTTCGATCATCCACGGGAATTGACGGCCGAGGCAATTCAGTCAATCGACACGTGTATTAAGAATGGTGTCATCTGCGTTAATCAGTGTCCGATGATCCGTGGGATTAATGATTCTGCAGAGGTCTTATCGGAACTCTATGAGCGACTCTCGTTTATTGGATGTCCTCCGTATTATTTATTCCAGGGCCGACCCACAGCCGGGAACGAGCCCTACGAAGTCCCGATGGTGCGTGCCTGGACAATCTTCCAGGAAGCGTTACGTCGGGGCTCAGGCCTCGCACGTAGAGCAAAATTCTGTATGTCTCATGAGACGGGGAAGATCGAAATCATGGCGGTCGATGAGAAGCATATTTATTTGCGTTATCATCAAGCAAAAAACGCTTCAGATCTCGGTCGTTTCATGGTTTGTCACCGCAATGACGAAGCGTTTTGGTTCGATCACCTGCAGCCCGTGGAGTCGGCAGCCTCAGTGTTCTAGTCGGCCCGTGCGCCACCAGATAAACAAGTTCGAATACAAGCTTGAGCGGGTAGATATTGGTCTGCTTTAGATTGCATCACTGACACTCGCAAGGTTGAAGTTGCGTGCTTTCAGAGGTGGCACGATGATTGGCGCGCCAACCGAACTGTTCTCGCCGGCTGCCACGCGTACCGGCTCACCCAACATGTCAACGTTCTGTAATAGCTCGACCAGCGATTGATTAAACCGAAAGTTATTCACTGGTCTACTGATTCGGCCGTCCTCAATCAGGAATGTGCCATCTCGAGTCAACCCGGTGTACGAAATCGTCCTGGGGTTCAGGCCTCGGATGTACCAAAAACGCGTGATGAGCACCCCACGACGAGTTGATGCAATCATCGCTTCAATTGAATCCGACCCTCCCGACATTAGCAGGTTCGCTGGTGCAGGTCGTGGTGCAACCCCTTGCTTGTTAGCCCAGAATCGCGAGTATGAAAGATTGCGTAATATTCCATTTTCAATCCAGGTTTCCGCTGCCTGCCTTGCGCCTTCGCCATCGAAAGGCGCTGTTTCGGCATCCGGCGAAGCCGGATCACTGTGGATTGTGATCCGCGGATCAAAGATTTCATCTCCCACCCGTGTTCCACCACTGGGCGAAGAAAAGTATGAGCGCCCTTCGTCGGCTGCACGTCCATCGAAGGTTCTGCGCATGCGGAGCATCAGCATACCGACGGCAGTCGGTTCGAGCACAACGTCGTAATGGCCTGGATCCAAGGAGGTCTTATCGCGCCATGCGTCACATTTGCGTACGGCATCAGTTGCAATCCGAGCCGTTTCGATCTGGTTCCAGTCAGCTGCTTCGTCACCTGCCCAACC
>DODG01000172.1:1309-4541 GCA_003509065.1 Acidobacteriota bacterium | reverse complement strand
CCGAGGGAAAGGCCAGAAAGATGACACGTGTCTACGTCGAGTGCATCAAGAAGCGCTACTGAATCTTCTGCCATCATCTCAACGGTATAAGGCCCATCTGGTGAATCACTTTTCCCAACACCGCGGTTATCGAAAATGAGGGTCCGATATTTATCCTTGTACTCGTTAACCTGCGGCATCCAGCGGGATGAATCGGCACCCGTTCCACGTATGAATACGACTGGGGGACCATTAGCATCGCCATGCCACTCGTAATACAAAGAAATTCCTGTCGAAATATCTGTCCTTGGCATCGATTGCTCCTTATTTCCTTGATGAATTAAACAATCAGCTTCAACGGTGCTACTTTAATAATGGCCATTTTTTTTTCAAATTAATTGCTGTCGATATCTCTAGTGCTACCTGGAATGCCAGATCTTCACGTCTGTCAGGTGCTGTAACCTGTACCCCGACCGGAAGTTCATCTGAATCGAACCCAATCGGAATTACACATACTGGCAACCCCGTCAGATCCTGAGGCACTGTGTAATCCATACAAAGGTCGCGAAATTCCAAAGGTTCACCAAAATGCTCCACTACGTCAGGGTTCTCTATCGTTGACGGACCGCCAGCTGTAACCGGGGTCAGAAGCACATCTATATTCCGGAACATTGACTCAAATTTCCGGCGAATGTCCATTTTTTCTCTCATGGCTGCAAGATAGTCAGCTATGGAAACTTGGCCCGCTAGAAGTAATCTGTTTCGCACATCCTCGCCATAGTCTTTTTCGGCCGAAGGAAATGTTCCTAATTCTTTGGTATGCACATAATAGGCTTCCGCCATTTGGATCGAAGCAAATGTGGGACGGATTCGTTCGGACCCCGGCATAGACACTTCTTCGAGACGGCCGCCTGCTGAAACAACTGACTCCAGAGTTGATTCAAAAAGGACTTGGTGATCAACAGCAAGGCGTCTTAAATGAAGATCTGGGCACCTGCCAACTGTAATTCCATTGAGGGCGTTCTCACGCCGACCGAGATTTGGAAGATTGTCTCGATAGGTCGTGGAATCCTCTGGATCAAATCCAGACAAAGCTACCAGAACCGCTTCGAGATCTTCGACTTCCCTTGCTACGGGTCCGGGATGATCCATAGAGGGTGCCAACGATACTCCCCCCCGCTTGGAGATTCGCCCATACGTTGCCTTAATACCGGCAATTCCACATAAGGCTGCCGGTATCCGGATCGATCCCCCGGTATCACTTGCCAACGCTACTGGTACCATCCCTGCCGCGACTGCAGCTGCTGAGCCTCCGCTCGATCCTCCAGGGACTCGCCCGAGATTCCACGGGTTACGCGTGCTTCCGAGGGATTTGTGCTGCGTCGTGATGCCCCATCCAAACTCGTGAGCACGGGTGACTCCAATTATGATCGCTCCTGCTTCACGTAGTCGGCGGACGGCCTCAGCGTCCGATTTGGAAACCCGATTCGCAAGGACTTCTGAGCCGTAACAACCCGGTGTGTTTCGAACGTCAAACAACTCTTTCACCGCAACCGGTATCCCATAAAGCGGCTGATCTGACCCAATTGAACCAAGAGCGCTCGTTAACCGTTTAGCGTCAGATTGAGCGTCTTCAAAACAAACATGCCGAAAGGCACCTATGCTTGGTTCTAGTGCCTCTATCCGCCCCAAACAACTGTCAACAACCTCAGCCGGCGAGGCCTGGCCGGTGCGGTAACAGTTCGACAGTTGGTTCGCGCTTAATTTCCAGAGCTCTGACAAATACTCAAGACTCCTTTTTGTAACCTGCAGCTTCAAAGGACCCAACGCCACCCAGCATCCAGTAGATGACCATGTCTTTTTCTCCTACGGACTCTGCTGCGTGTGCGGTATTTCGCGGAATAAAAACAACGTCTCCGGGACCTATGTTATGCCATGTGTCGCCCACCAGATGCCGGCCATGACCCGATTGCACGATGACGACTTCCTCCGCGTTTGGATGTGAATGAATCTCGTGAGTGCCTCCACCTCCCGGATAAATCGTTTGGCCAACACCCATGAGAGTAGCCCCGTTTCGTTCTTCATTTACGAGCCATCGAACATCGAGGTGGCTGAATGCCGTACCCGAGAAATCCGCAGGGCCCGTCGTATCGGCACGAACCACGTATTCTTTAGACATTTTTATGTCTCCTCATTTCCCTCGGACCTGCGACATCGTAAATATCGCTGCGCATCCTGTAGTATACATACTGCCGAATATTCCCTGACCTTGGCGCTAGAAACAACAAGAGTATGTCTTCCATCAGAAAAGACCCGTTGAGCGGAGATGAAATACTGGGATTTTCCCAAAATGGATTCCTGCTGCCGGGTAGGATTTTCCACCAGGAAACAGTTGAGAGAATGAGGGTCTCCCTGGCCGCTGCCCAAGATTCTGAACACGAGGCTGGTCGCGAATTCGACCTTTTGGATCCGGAAGCCTGGCCCACAAAAGAGCAGCACCCTCAACCTGGCAAAAAAGTCGGCTTCCTATTCAATCTCTGGTTGTGGAACCAGGAATGGCGTGAGTTCTGCTTCAATCCAACTTTGGCCCAGTGGGCTGCACAATTAATTGGCGTCCGCCAAATCCGGCTCCTAGAAGACAACGCGTTATACAAGGCACCAAAAACTGGCGGAACTTTAAAGTGGCATCAGGATCACCCCTACTGGCCTTTGGCTCAGGCAAATGCTGTAACAGCATGGGTGGCTCTCGACGACGTGCATCTCAAAAATGGTGCCATGCAAATGGCGGTAGGCAGCCACCTTCTCGGGGAACGACTGCCAGTAGCATTTGGCACAGGGACTCCTTATCTGCAAGAGATGCGACCCTCGGTCGTAAAACCAATCGAAGATCCGATCGAGCAAGGCCTCGATATAAAAACGATTGAACTTAAAGCTGGGGAAGTGTCTCTTCACCACGCCCTCACCTGGCATGCTTCAGGACCCAACGAAACTGACGAGCCGAGGAGAGCTTGCATAGCAAGGTATTTTGGAGATGGAACAATTTGGCTCGGATCCCGCCGCTACGAATACAATTACAGCGACGATGAAGTCGGTATAGAGATTGGTCAACCGCTGGAGGGTCGCTATTTCCCCCTAGTACCATTTGAATCTGGCGATGGAGAGTCGAAATGAATGGCAGCACGCTCTTTGGCGGCACTGTTTTAACTTGCGAAGACTCAAGTGTCATTGAAAACGGTGCTGTAGTAATCGATGG
>DODG01000172.1:0-915 GCA_003509065.1 Acidobacteriota bacterium | reverse complement strand
TATACCCAGACCGACGTCTCCGGCATGACCGTAATGCCCGGTCTGGTTGATGCGCACATGCATATCAGCTTCGGTGAGGCCGCATCAGAAGAAGAACTTTCGATTTATACACCTGCCGAATATCGCGCAATTCGGGCAGCCGTCGATGCAGAAAAAGTACTCCTTCGAGGCATTACTTCGTCTTGCGATCCTGGCGGTCCCAACCAACTTGGCGTGGCAGTCCGAGATGCCCGCAACGCGGGTCTCATCCAAGGACCGCGCATGGCTGCTGCTGGAAGACAAATTACAAGTCAACAAGGCATTGGAGATAATTTTCCCGCTTGGATTGGTGTCCCCCCATCTTCTATGGGGGTCATGGTGAGGAACAATGGGGAGATAATTCAGGAAATCCGAGATCAAGTGAAGACAGGAGTAGACCTCATCAAGCTTGCTGGTTCCGGCCATTCGTCTGACGAGTACGCCGCATTTCGGCTGGAGGAAATCAAGCTTGCGGCGGATGAATCTCACCGGTTGAGCCGGCCGATCACGATTCATGCACGATCACGCCAATCCGTCCGTTACGCAGCAGAAGCAGGAATGGATTGGATCATGCATGCATCCTTCATGGACCAACCGACGCTTGATATCGTGCTAGAAAAACAGATACCGATCTGCCCTGCTATGACCCTCCTTGTCAATATTCTTGAGGCAGACGATATCGGTATAAGTGATCTCCCCAAAGGCGTACGGCGCCATGCCGAAGAGGAGCGAGACGCCGCCATTGCAATTTTGTCAAAGTTTCACCAATCTGGTGGAACTTTGATATGTGGTTCAGAAACTGGTTTTGCGATGACGCCATATGGTGAATGGCACACTCGAGAAATGGAATTATTTGTTAAACATTTGGGACTGAGCCCTATCGAGGCACTTCTTTGT
>DODG01000046.1 GCA_003509065.1 Acidobacteriota bacterium | reverse complement strand
GGCGTTGTCGTCCAAATAAGTGCCGACAGGGTTTGACCTGCGAGAGCTGGCAGGCGAGTTGTTAAGGTGGCGGAGCTTTCTTCCGTAAGTGGAAACTCCACATAGATCGATGGAGAGGTGTGTTGGCTGTACTCAACTTCCGCATCTGCCAGAGCGGTTCGACAGTGAGTACACCAATGTACTGGTTTCTTGCCTCGATAAACCATATCCTTTTCGACAAAACGACCGAGAGCGCGCACGATGGCAGCTTGGTATGGGTATGCCATCGTTAAATATGGTTCTGACCACGTACCTAGGACACCAAGTCGTTTAAATTCTTCACGCTGGAGATTCACGTAGTTCTCGGCATACTTACGGCAAGCTCTACGAATATCGGCCACACTCATACTGCGCTTCTTGGAACCCAGCTCACGATCTACGTTGAGCTCAATTGGTAGACCATGACAGTCCCAGCCTGGAACGTAGGGACTATCGAATCCAGCCATCGTTTTCGATTTGACGATAAAGTCCTTCAAAATTTTGTTTAAAGCCGTTCCAATGTGAATGTGGCCATTTGCATATGGTGGGCCATCGTGAAGGACAAATCTTGGCGCGCCGGCTCGGCGGGCTCTAATCTGCTCGTAGAGTTTCATCGAATCCCAGCGTGCAATTGCGGCCGGTTCAGCAGTCTGCAAGCTGGCTTTCATCGAAAAGGCAGTCTTAGGCAGGTTAAGTGTCGATTTCCAATTCGGCATTAGGCGTTTCGTCGAGAATAGAGATGGTCGCCCAGACAGTGGAATGGGGAACTTCCGTATACTTATTCATTGTAGTGCAAGTTACGCGTCTCATTACGCAGTTGACCAATACTCGACTTGTATAATGCTCCTGTGACTAGCAGTATTGACAGCAACAGATTTCTAAGAGGCAACTACGGTCTCAGCTAGGACTCCGTGAGGGTGGAACCGATGGAATATCAAGATCTAACATCACTAGAAGAATTTCGATCGGTGGTGGAGTTGGAAAAGCAGGTTTGGGAATACACGGACGCGGAAGATGTTGTGCCTGTTCCCATTCTAGCGGTGAACGTTCAACGTGGGGGCATACTGATTGGGGCGTTTGATGAAGGTCGCGAAATGGTGGGCTTCGTTTATTCGTTGCCCGGGGTCCGACGCGGTCAGTTAACGCAGTGGTCCCACATGCTTGGAGTCATTAAACATCAGCGCAGTGCAGGAATTGGAAAACAGTTGAAGTTCCAGCAGCGAGTACGCGCATTACAAATGGGGGTTGATCTAATCGAGTGGACATTCGATCCCTTGCAAGCGATGAACGCCCATCTGAATTTTTGCAAATTGGGTGTTATTGTTTCGGAATACGAAGAGAATATTTATGGGGAATCCAGTAGTCCTCTGCATTCTGGCACGCCAACAGATCGCCTGATCGCTGAATGGTGGATCAGGACCGAGCGGGTGGAGCAGTTAGTCGCTGGTAGTGAGCGACCTGCAAATACTAAAGCAGCTATAGTACCTAATGAATTCCTAAATGAAACGGAAGTTGTCGACGGATGGTTAGCCTGTAAGGATGTGAATCTCCAGTCTGGTTCGACTGAACTCCATTTGGAGATTCCAAGAGACTTCAGCAATATGCAGGTTCAAGTGCCTGAACTGGCGAAACATTGGAGGATGACCGTTCGAGAACTGTTCAAAACCTACTTCAGTCAAGGTTATTTGGCGGTTGACTTCGTTCTCGATCGAGTTGCAGGTCGAGGTTGGTATGTACTACGACGATCTGAAGAACGGTAAGGCCGCGCTTCTCAGCTAGCCTGGAGGCCAAGTGAGCGAACGTCCGCCAAGTAAGTGCAAGTGGATGTGAAACACCGTCTGACCTGCGCCTTGATTACAATTGAATACCGTACGATATCCGGCGCTAGAGATTCCGCGATCTCTAGCAATCATGGCTGCCCGCCTGGTCATTTCGCCAACGAGCCCGTCATCGTCTTTGCGAAGATCATTTAATGTTGCAATATGTTGGCGTGGAACGATAAGCACATGTGTTGGCGCTTGTGGATTAATGTCGTCGAATACCACAAGTTGACTGTCTTGGTAGACGAAAGTCGTGGGTAATTCACCAGCAATAATTCGACAGAACAGGCATTCAGGGCTAGTTGTGTTTGGCATAAAGATTATCGTCGGCGGAGAACAGCAACCCGTGGAAGCTTCTGGAGATCATGGACAACGTTGACCAGTTCAAGATTCTCATGCTCCTTTGTGAGTGCTTTAACTCCGTTCAGCTGACCAAATCCAAACTCAAAAAACAGCCAACCTTGTTTTGCCAACTTGATTTCACTTTGGGCAAGGAGTGCTCGAAATCCTTCCAGGCCGTCCATTCCGCCGTTTAGTGCTACCTCGGGTTCATAATTTCGAATTTCCGACTGAAGGTCCGTAAGATGATTCGTCGGAATATATGGCGGATTGGAGACAACGACCTCAATTGACTCTTCCACGCCAGCTAGGAAACTGGTATGACGGCACTCAATGCGATCCGCCAGGTCGTTCTTGGCGACGTTCCTCTTTGCGATCTCAATAGCAGCATTCGACACATCGGTGGCTAGAATCTGAGCATTTGGGAATTCAGTTGCCAGTGAAACAGCTAGGCATCCACTTCCTGTCCCGACATCTACAATTCGAAGGGAGGCTGTGCGATCCGGGATAGTATCGAGGACAGTCCTTACAATGATTTCGGTCTCTGGCCGAGGAATCAGAACTGCTTCGGAGACGTCGAATTGAAGACTCCAGAATTCTCTAGTACCGGTTATAAAAGCAAGCGGCTCACGACGTTCACGACGAGCTATCAGGTTTTCAAAGCAAGAATCAAATGAGAGATGCGGCACGTTATGACGGTGGGAGAAATAATGTGCCCGATTCCATCCGAGTGCGTGTCGGGCAAGGGCTTCGGCGTCAATGCCGGCGTTGCATGTTTCAATACCAGCGTGTTCCAAGCGTGAGCGTGCAGCTACGACATGTTCATGAATTGTCATTAGTCTGTAGTCAAGGTTTCCGCATCTTTAAGTTTTTCTGCTTGGTAATACGTAGTTGTGGCATTGATGATTTCAGCGAGGTCTCCGTCCAAAATATTCGTAAGTTGATGCGTCGTAAAATTGATGCGATGGTCGGTGATCCGACTTTGAGGAAAATTATATGTTCGGATTTTTTCTGATCGTTCTCCGGTCCCTACTTGACTGCGGCGATCCTTGGCGATAGCCGCCTGCTGTTGCTGAAGCTTGAGTTCATAGAGTCTGGCGCGCAGCACTTTCATTGCCTTAGATTTATTCTTAATCTGGGATTTTTCATCTTGTTGGGATACCACCATTCCAGTGGGGAGATGTGTGATCCGTACCGCCGAGTAGGTGGTATTGACACTTTGGCCACCTGGACCACTTGAACAAAATGTGTCGATACGCAAATCTTTGGAGTCAATCTGAATATCCACTTCTTCAGCTTCCGGAAGCACTGCGACTGTTGCGGTGGAGGTGTGAATGCGACCACTTGCTTCCGTTGCTGGGACCCTTTGTACCCGATGCACGCCACTCTCATACTTTAATTGACTGTACACGCGACGGCCTTCAATAAGCACAATCACTTCCTTCAGCCCACCAACACCCGTGTCATTAGCCGAGAGAACATCCAGGCGCCACCCTTGACCTTCTGCATATTTCCCGTACATCCGGTAGAGATCTGAAGCAAACAGCCCCGCTTCATCACCGCCAGTACCAGCTCGAATCTCCAAAACCACGTTTTTCTCATCGTTCGGATCTTTTGGAATCAGTAGCGCTTTAATCTGTTCCAGAAGTGTTTCTTGACGAGATTTGAGTGTCTGTAGTTCCTGTTGTGCAAGCTGCTGCATTTCGTCATCACTTGCCTTAGTTAATTCCTCAGCCTGTGCGATTTCTTTGGCTACGTCCTTGTATTGCCGAAATTGTTCGATCAATGGTTGGATTTCAGCAAGAGCTTTTACGTGCATTCGGTAAGTCTTAGCGTCAGCTTGCACGCTGGGATCGCTAAGAAGCGCCGTTAGAGCATCGTACCGCTCTTCAATTTCGGTCAGCTTGTCAAACATGGTCAAATCTAGTTGAGTTGAGCAACGAGGAGCCTTTACGTTGCGCTCTGACCACCTGAAACAGGAGGCAGAAAAGCAACCTCATCACCGTCATTTAATACGACATCCATACGTGCGTACTCTGCATTCACGGCACTCGACAACGACTCACCGTATGCTTCTAGGCCAGGAAAATCAGCGATTAAATTATCCCAAAGCATACGGACCGTTGTTCCAATTGGCACTTCTCGTTCTATTTCGTTAGTCCCAACGATATCGCAGAGTCTAGCGAACAAATAAACCTTTATGCGCATGCTCGTCGAAATGCCTCGGCCTTTGCCTTTTCATCATGAGGATCGGCGGTGGCAC
Source organism: Acidobacteriota bacterium (assembly GCA_003509065.1). Next base: position 666 of record DODG01000046.1, on the reverse strand, counting down.
CCTCTATCCAAACGTCTCCACCCTCAAAGAACTCATGTTTCCATATCGGTGCAATTTGTTTAATGCGCTCGATGCTGTACCGGCAAGCTGCAAATGCGTCGACACGATGTGGTGAGCATGTCGCAATTGCAACGCTAGTCTGGCCAACTTCCAGGCGACCGATTCGGTGGTGAATCCCTACCCGAATCGCTGGCCACCGTTCAGCAACCTCTGCACCAATTCTGGCGAAGGCTCGCACCGCCAACGGTTCATAAGCTTCGTATTCTAGCCGCAGCACACGACGACCAAGATTTTCGCCGCGGACTACACCTAGGAAGGTCGCAATCGCTCCAATCTGTAGTGACTCACCCTCGCCACTCGGCTTACTAGCTGCAGTCGAAACAGCGTCCATAAGTGCGAGGAGGTTAAGTTCGACTGTCGTAATCAAAAACAACGACGGCGCCATATTTTCAAGTATAGCTTATCAACTTCGCCAAAAATGATTCACTGGGCCATGTCCCTGACCGGTCGTTCACTTTTGTGGAAGCCAAAAATACAAGGGAAAGTGCGAATTGCCAGTTAACCGAGCGACCCTCCATGGACCGCGTTGAACCCTCCACCAACCAGCGGTAGACTCTGACCCTACCGTTATTGTTCGTCGTCGTGGTCGAAAAGGAGGAAGCATGA
>DODG01000205.1 GCA_003509065.1 Acidobacteriota bacterium | reverse complement strand
CGACGCACTAGTGTTGAAGAGCAAGCTGTACCTTATCAACCTGCAGTCCGAACGGCGGAAAAAGGGTTAATATGGGCGATTGTGCATGAACCAGAAACGGCACTCGAAGCACTTTCCGGGCTGGATGACAGGGATGTTGAAGGTCTCGTTACGGGCGCACTGCTTCTCGGCGCTCGGTCATTTCATGGGTGGCCAGCAAAAGACGTTCCTGCAGCTTTCATGGAACGCTTAAGCCAAGAAGAGAAATCGGTCGTTTCAACGATAGTAGAGGAAACAGACGCTCCAGCTCATGCCACTGACTGCGCTCGAACCCTTAAGCGCCAAAGGTATACACGCGAAGGAGCTTTATTACAGGAAGAAATAGATAAATTACAAGAGCACGGCACAGCGGAAGACCTGGCCCAGATAGACGTACTCTGGCAACGAAAAAAAGATCTGCTGTCGCTCATCGAAACTTTAACTCCCTGAGTTCTTTAGATCAGACATAGATAGGTGAGAGAGGAGAAACCGTTGGCTATTGAAGAAAAATACGACGAAATTAGGCAGCTCATTGCAGTAGGTAAGGAAAAGGGATTTCTGCTTTATGACGAAGTGAATGAATTGCTTCCAGCTGATGTCACATCGTCCGATGAATTGGACGAATTGTTCGCCCTTTTCAATAGCGCCGGCATTGAAGTTATCGACGCAGACCAAAAAGGTCGTGAAGAAAAGCCCTTCAGCCGACCAGATGAAGGTCGAGATCAGGTTGAACTTGACCTAACTCCTGGAACACTCGACAAAACTAACGATCCGGTTCGGATGTATCTAAGGGAGATGGGGACAGTTCCACTGTTAACACGAGAAGGTGAAGTCGCAATTGCAAAGCGAATGGAGCGTGGGAAACTGATGGTAATGAAATCAATTTCCCGTACACCTACCGTAGCAAAGCACATAATTCACATGGGAGAACAGTTGAAGCAAAATGCCATCGGCATTAAGGACCTCGTTATATTTAAAGAAGAGGAAGTGACCGATGATCGCCTTGCGAGCAGGACTCGACAAGTCCTCAAGCAAATTAACACCGTGCGCAAAGCCAGAACCGATGTAATGAGGCGCGATGCCAAGTTGAAAACAATCTTGAAACGCGACAAAACGCGCTACCGTCGCGCAAAAGGGAAATCTCTTCGGGCAAAAATTGAAATATCGCGATTAATTCGAGACATCGAATTTACTGAACCTGTAAAACAACGGATGATTGAACCAATCGTAGAATCCGCGCAGGCGGTACAACGCATCCAGCAAGAAATCGATGGCTTAGAGCGTCAGGTGAAATCCACGAGTAAACGTGGCCGACTAAAAGACGAGGATCGCAAGGCTGCCATGCGCCGCTTGCGCGAAGTTAAGATGGTAATGCGGGAAATGACGATAGAACTTGAGAGCACACCCGATCAGCTGGACCAAACACTAGGCACTATCGACCGAGGCGAAATGAGTGCTGAGGTAGCAAAAAAAGAATTAGTTGAGGCTAACTTGAGACTTGTAGTATCGATCGCCAAAAAATATACGAATCGTGGCCTTCAGTTTCTCGATTTGATTCAGGAAGGTAATATTGGCTTAATGAAGGCCGTTGATAAGTTTGAATATAGACGAGGCTATAAATTCTCGACTTATGCCACATGGTGGATCCGTCAAGCAATTACGCGAGCCATCGCTGATCAAGCTAGAACAATCAGAATTCCTGTGCATATGATTGAAACAATCAATAAGCTAATTCGAACTTCGCGAGCATTAGTTCAAGAACTGGGTCGGGAGCCAAGTTCTGAAGAAATTGCTGACCGCATGGACGTGCCGGTTTCGAAAGTGCGAAAGGTACAAAAGATTGCGCAGGAACCCATTTCTCTCGAAACACCTATTGGAGAGGAAGAAGATAGCCATCTCGGAGATTTCATTGAAGATCGACAGGTTGTCTCACCTGCTGATGCTGTCATTAATGTGAACCTCAAGGAACAGACTGATTACGTTTTAAAGTCATTAACTCCTCGAGAGGAGCGGGTTATTAAGATGCGGTTTGGTGTTGGAAGTGGTAGCGAACATACTCTCGAAGAAGTCGGTCAAAGTTTCGCAGTTACTCGGGAACGGATCCGTCAGATCGAAGCAAAGGCACTACGTAAGTTGCGTCATCCATCTCGAAGTAGAAAATTGAAGGCATTCCTAGAAGGAAGGACCTAGAAAACCATCACATACGGATACAAGTTGCCGATTGTGATGGTTAAGAGAATTCTAGGGCCCATAGCTCAGCGGTCAGAGCCACCGGCTCATAACCGGTCCGTCCCAGGTTCGAATCCTGGTGGGCCCACCATTTCTGCCTTGCAATACAGGTTCCATTTAGTAACTCAAAGTCAAAACAGCAGTGAATCAAATCTCTGGGTCGACTTCAGCTAACGAACCTGAGAGAATACAGGATTATGTCAGTCAGTAACCCACCGAGAAGGGCGAGCCCTGTTGCTGCTTTCGAGCATAAGATATTGAGACTTACTCGTATGCAGGGAGTCGTTCCGAGTTTCTCCGGTTGCAACGTTCACATTCTCCGATGTTGTCAGATCTCGAACACTTAATTCGCTTACAGCAAATCGATACTGCGACCGAAAAAATTCGGCAGCGTATCGAAGCCATTCCTTCACAACTCGCCAGCTCGCAAGACACTCTTGAGAGAAGTCGGGCCACATTAGTGACCGCACAGGACACTCTTGCGGATAACAAACGCGTCCGCACCGATGTCGAAAATGACCTTGCAGCCGCACAAAGTCAGCTTAGCAAGTTCAAAGAACAGACACTGGCGGTTAAAACGAACAAAGAGTTGTGGGCGATACAAAAACAAATTGCAGCTTCTGAAAATAAAGTGAGTCATGCTGAAGATCGAATTCTTGAACTCATGCTGGCTGCGGATGAACTTACGTCTGCCGTAACAGAGGCCGAAGCAGCTTTGAAAGCCGAAGAAGCCAAAACGAAAAAAGAAACAACTGTATGTGAGTCTGAAAAGGTCAAACTTCAAACCGAACTACAACAGAAATCAGATACTCGTTCGACAGTGGCTAGTACGACTGAGTCACGTGCCCTTGCGCTATTTGAGCATATCTCGCACCAGCGACAGGGCATCGCCGTGGTGGAAGCACGGGAGGGGCTCTGCACATACTGTAACGTGCGCCTACGTCCGCAGGTGTTTAATGATTTAAGACTCAACAATGCATTAATTCAATGTGATAGCTGCCAACGAATTCTCTATTTCCAAGAGTGAATGCATGGTTGATCAAGGGTTGCACTATAACCGTTGAGATCAGTTTTAACGTGAATTACATTGGCGCATTATTTCGACGCCTAGCTAAATCATGGTAGTCGCATATATAGACGGTGGGTCACGTGGCAATCCAGGGTTAGCAGGCTATGGAGTGCGCATCGAGCGTCCCGACGGAACTCTGTGTGATGAATTGTATGAGTCGGTCGGTGTCGCTACGAATAATGTGGCTGAGTACCGTGGCCTTCTTGCAGCCCTTCGTTATATTCTAAGCCATGAATATCGAGACGCAATCATTCGTTCCGACTCACAGCTCCTTGTACGCCAGATGCGCGGAGAATACCGGGTGCGACACAGTGGCCTGCGCTTACTTTATAAAGAAGCCTGCGAATTAGTCGACCAGCTCGGCCATATCAACTTCGAACATGTACCAAGAGAAATGAATGTTAACGCAGACCGTCTGGCTAATTTAGCCATGGACCAAGCCAAGGCAATTACTGATTAATAATCTAGAGTGTTTGCTATGAGAGTGATCGGTGTTGGTTTAGATGCCACAGACATTCCTCGAATTGAACGAGTGTGTTCACGGTTTGGAAATCGATTCTTACACCGCATCTTCACGAAACACGAGATCGAATATTGCCAGAAACGACGTAACCCAATACCGCATTTAGCTGGACGTTTCTCGGCAAAGGAAGCGACCATGAAAGCCCTCGGCACGGGTCATTCTCATGGCGTCCTATGGCAGGATATTGAAGTTGTCAGACAAGGAGGAGCGCCACGAATCAAATTGCATGCGGGGGCTGCCAAGCATGCTAAACAGCTTGGCGCGAATGACATACTCTTGACGATCACGCACTCAGACACGCTCGCCCTGGCCCAAGTCCTCCTGCTAGGTCCCTGATGTTTCAATTCTGCTATTTCAGCGCTGGCGTAAGCTGAATCGTCTCAGAACTGACATTTCTTGGTAAGGTGCTTTCACCATGCAGAGATTTCTCCATTTCTGAACGAAAAAACGACTCCTTCTGTCCGCCGTCGATGATATCCCATGGCAAAGTCAGGTCTTTACTCCGGTCGCGAAGCACCCAATCATCAGCATCTACTTTCGTCGCCGCAAGCGCCGCTCGCCAATCACCACCATTAGAAGCCGCTATCTCGATAACCGGAGCAATGCGGCGATCTCCAAGCGACAGAAGTGCTTGATAGTATGCCTGGCGGTCTGATTTTATGTTGACGTACACGTTCGAAATACTTTTCATGAGAGATCGAAGACGTTTCGCGCGTCGAGCGATTGTTGCCGAGGGAGTCATCGGTAGCCACTGATATGCGGTTCCAGGCTTCGGCACAAAAGGATTCACACTCGCTGTAATCCGTCCGGAGCGTCCACGCTTCCTAGCATGTTTCAACATTACGTCTCGTATCTTGAGTGTGAGATCGCGAATTGCTTCCAAATCATCGTCTGTTTCGGTGGGAAGTCCGATCATGTAGTAAAGCTTGAGATTTTCAATACCAGACGAAAAAATAAGATCTGCCCGATCCAAAATCTGCTCATTTGTAATGTTCTTATTAATGACTCGACGTAATCGATCCGATCCAGTTTCTGGAGCAATCGTCACGCTCCGTTCACCGCTTTCGTGAAGCAGTTTAATAATTTCTGGAGTAAGGTCATCGAGGCGTAATGAGGCTGGGCTAATCGTGTAGCCCATCCCAAGCAATCGAGTCAAAATCGTTTCTATTTCGGGATGATCACACAATGCAATCGAGACCAGTCCAACTCGATTGGCATACGTTCTTGCTTCTTCAGCCAGCGACAGGATACGCTCCGTGGGAAACGCACGAACCGGAAGATAGTTATAACCTGCCCAACAAAACCGGCACAGTTTGGCGCAACCTCGCACGACCTCAACGAGAAATCGTGAGCCAAATTCTGTCTGTGGCGTAAAAATAACAGTGTGGGGGGGGTCGAGAGCCTCAGTGGTCTTCACAGCTGCTTTATGCACAGTGGGTGGCGCCCCTGTATTTACATGTGGAACCCAACGTGCAACACAATTATCTTCACCATAGGACACATCATAAAAGGTAGGAACATAAAAGCCCCGTTGGGACGCGAGTGTACGTAGGCCGTCACGGCGACTGGCCATGGATGCAGCCTCAACCAAAGGAGGCACCAACACCTCACCCTCTCCTGCTGCCACAACATCGATAAACGGCGCGAGTGGTTCTGGATTCAGGAAAGTAACCGCACCGCCAAGAACCACCAAAGGGTGACGCTCGCCACGGTCCTCAGCGTAAAGCGGTATACCAGACAAGCGTAACAAAGTCAGGACGTTGGGATAGTCCCACTCAAAAGATAAAGAAATTGCCAGCATGTCGAAATCACCGACATACGACTGGGACTCAAGTGTAAGTAATGGGGTTCGAGATTGGATGGCCGTCTGTAATGCTTGTTTTGGAGGAAGAAAGGTGCGTTCACAGACAACATCTGGATCCGCATTAAATAACTTATAAACCGTCTGGAATCCTAGATTAGACATTCCTACGTGATACGTGTTGGGAAAAGCGAGCACAACACGCAACCGACCTCCGAAAGGCTTTTTGATGCAGCCCCTTTCAAGAGATAGTAGGTGTTGAAAATCTAATCGCTGCTGCCAAATAGACATGTTCAAGCGGAGGTAACGGAACGCTGTTGGCGTAGGCGCACATGCGCGTACTAGAACTAACGGCAACTGCGACACCTTACTCGTGGTGGCAGTGCATCAAATTACTGTATCACGTCAAGGTGAACATCTTGGAGGAGTTCCAGCAGGGCAAGCCATGTCTTTATAGGAGTCTATTGTCCACGGTCCGTTTATCGACGCAGGCACTCGCATGTTTCAATCCCGATAGTCGTTGCGTGAGGTTCGCCTTGACGATCCTAATTTTTTTGAACCTGATGGGCGTAGCAATTCATTCGTCGTCTGCGTTGCGCGTGCGTCAGATCGCCATGCAGAATAATTTTGAAGATCAACAGGCGTAGAGCTGGAGCTCTGCGCGATAACCCCACCTTCAAAACCGGTAGCGATTACCGTAATTTTGACTTGTTTACCCATCTTGGGATCAATCACAGCACCAAAAATAATATTGGCATCTTCGTGCGCAGCTTCATGAATGATAGCTGACGCGTCCCCGATTTCGATTAACGACAAGTCAGAACCACCCGTGACATTAAACATGACCCCGTGTGCCCCTTTCATACAATCATGCTCCAGTAATGGACTCGCAATAGCCTCGTTAGCTGCATCTTTGGCTCGCGAACTACCCTCGCCAGTACCGGTACCCATAATAGCAATGCCCGCCTTGTGCATTACCGTCGTCACGTCAGCAAAATCGAGATTTATGAGCCCAGGCACAAGAATCAGATCAGAAATACCTTGCACTGCCAGACGCAACACATCATCCGCCTTCGCAAAGGCCTTCACGAGGGATGTCGAAGGACTAGTACTTGCCAGCAATCTCTCATTGGGTATCGTGATGACTGAATCGACTACGTCTTTAAGAGCATCGAGTCCACGCTCAGCTTGTAACGCACGCGTCTTTCCTTCAAATCCGAATGGTTTAGTCACAATCGCAATAGTCAAAGCACCAAGCTCACTAGCTAAACTAGCAATGACTGGCGCGGCGCCGGTTCCAGTACCACCACCGAGACCAGCTGCAACAAACACCATGTCTGCCCCATCAAGCGTCTGCAAAAGCTTTTCGGTGTCCTCTAGAGCCGCTTGACGGCCAAGATTAGGATCAGCGCCAGCTCCGAGTCCTTTGGTTACCTTGTGACCCAGCTGTAGTTTCGTCGCAGCCGAGTTACCTTTCAGAGCTTGGATATCCGTATTTGCCGCAACGAAGTGAACACCCTGCAACTCTGACGCCACCATTCGGTTAACTGCATTTCCGCCGCCACCACCGACACCTATTACCGAAATCTTCACACCCTCGCGATTCCCATCAGCTAGGGTTATACGTGAACCCGGTCTTGGCGAATGCTGCCCATTGCTGTCATGTGTTTGCACATCAGTCATAATTCGATCTCCACGCCTCACTAGATACCCAATGACCCTAAAAAAAATCTCTTAATATGCGACCGAAGCGTTCTCTCCAATCACCAAACATTCCCAATCCTATCGAAGGTAGTGCTGCAGCATCGTCACCATTCACGTACATGGCAAGTCCAACTGCGGTTGCAAAACTGGGATCCTGCACATGATCAGCGAGCCCTCCGACTCCATCGGGAAACCCACGTCGAATGGGCAGGTCAAAAATTTGCTCAGCAATCTCGGCCATGCCTTCAAGCTTGGATCCACCACCAGTTAACACAACTCCCGCGTTTAATGAACGTTCGTAACCGGACCTTCTAATCTCATCCCATAAGTGATGAAAGACTTCTTCTGCATGAGGTTGCAACACTTCTGCAAGTATTTTTTTCGGCATCGTCCGAGGAGCTCGTCCTCCAACACTTGACACTTCGACCAGGTCTTCTTCATCAATCAGCGCGGCGAGTGCACACCCAGCACGCTGCTTCAGTTTCTCCGCGTCTGGTATCGGCGTGCGCAAACTAACCGCCAGGTCAGTCGTAAAATGGTCCCCTCCAATTGCAATTACCCCTGTATGCCAGATGCTACCCCGCTCAAACACTGTAAAGTCAGTCGTGCCTCCCCCAATATCAACGAGTGCCACCCCAAGTTCTTTCTCGTCAGTCGTCAAGACTGCTTCACTCGCCGCCAACTGCTCAAGCACCGAGGTCTGCACCTTCACACCCGCTTGGTTTACGCATGCGACGATATTCTGTTTTGATGATGTGCTTCCTGTAACAATATGAACATTTACTTCAAGTCGAGATCCGATCATTCCAACTGGGTTAGTTATCCCATCCTGTTCATCGACAACAAAATCTTGCACTATCACATGCAAAATTTCTCGACCACTTGGCACAGCAATTTCTTGGGCAGCTTTAATCGCGCGACCAACATCTTCAGTAAAGATTTCTCGATTTTTTCCAGCGACAGAAACAACACCACGACTGTTGAAGCCTTTAATGTGTGCTCCAGAGAGACCGAGAATGACGCGGTCGATCTCAATTCCTGCAGTCTGCTCAGCCTCTTTGATTGAACGGTCCACTGCCCGGACAGCCACCTCAAGATTAACGACTACACCCTGACGAATACCTTGAGACTCCGCCGTTCCGACTCCGACGATGTCAAGACTACCCTCCTCAGTCACCTCTCCAACAATAGTAGCGATCTTCGATGTCCCGACATCGAGTCCTACGAGATAACGGTTTTTTCTTGCCACGAGTTCTCCCTTACAAACATGTCCGGCAGTTTACTGTTGCACACTTGAGCCTCCCTCTAGTCCGACAGGGCGCACATAGACTCGATTGCCAAACCGGAGATCAACATAGTCAATGTGTGGAACTTTTTCCCGAAGTGCCGTAACCATCTCCAAGTACGATCGTAGCCGCTCAGCAAATTGGTTAACTCCAAGATGGATTAATGCTTCATCATCATCGAGAATTACGACCACATTCGATGGATTACTAACATCGATCTGTGATACCCGACCCACGATCCGAGGTTGGGTTTCTAAATCATTCATCACACGCATTGTTAGATGTGAACGTTGATCGTCGATTACAACCTGACCGTTAGAGGTCTCGTGCAATAAACCATCTATGACTGGCAAATCGAAATGGGTGTACTCTGTTCCGTACTCTGCTATCAATCGTGCCTGGTCATCAATTAAATATAAGTGTCCATCAATTCGTCCCAACGCCATGGGTACTCGCTCAGAAATAGAAATCTTGATAGTCGACGGTATGACGATGCGAAGTGTTGCGTCTTTCACCCATGGCGAAGCGAGTAATGCATTCCGCCACTGCTCAAGATCTGTCCTGAAAATGTTCTCCCCGTGAAGTCCATCAACTAAGCTCAATGCTTCGTCCGTCGAAAGATGAACATTCCCACGCACAATTACTCGATCGATAGACAGCACTGGCATCTGAAGTACGAATACCTTGATTTGATACCCCACGAATAGAACGATTACGAATATCGCGCTTACCTTGAGGACGCGCCACCAGCGCGCCGTAAACACACGTCGCCTCTTACTGGGTCGAAGCTGCGTGCGTCGCCTGAACCGCTTATCTGTTGGTACACTGACTGTCATAATCTATCTCTATCACCCATAATTGGCCTCGATGACATCAGCATCCTGTCGCTGTCTTTGCTGCAGGTGATGAACAATACGACCAGCAACGCCACTGATTGAACCGGCACCAAATGTAATGACGAGGTCCCCGCGTTTGGCCAGTTGTCCCACGCGGGTGACAACCTCATCGAGCGATCTAACTAGATGCACCGGTGACTCGCTAAATTGTCCTATCACTTCTGCTAGCACTTCAGAGGTGGCGCCTGGCATCGGAGTTTCACCGGCAGCATAAACCTCAGTCAATATGACCTCATCCGCACCAGCCAGCACTGAACCGAACTGGGTCATTAACCGACTCACTCGAGTAAATCTGTGAGGTTGCACCACTACAAGCATTCGACGCTTGATCTGCTGACGCGCAGTATGCATCACTGCTGCAATCTCAGTAGGATGGTGACCGTAATCATCTACCACCAGCACACCATCAGCTTCCCCAAGTCGTTGAAAGCGACGCTCCACTCCAGAAAACTCCGCTAAAGCTGCAGTAACCTGTGTGAAGTTCAGACCGATTTCCAGTCCGACGATCATGGCAGCCAAGGAATTTCGAATGTTGTGAAGACCAGGCACCTGGAGGCGTAACGTTCCCAGTAACACGCGTTCACGCTCGCCAAACGGTTTATAGGACACAGAGCATGTCGAACCGAAAGCTTGCTCTTCTATATCAAACGCGACAAGATCTGCATCCTGAGCATCAACTCCATAAGTTCTTACTCGCCGTGAAATCCTGCTTGCCTGCTCCCGTAAGCTTTCATCGTCGGCACATACTGCCACTAATCCATAGAAAGGCACCCGGTTAGCAAAGTTAACAAACGCATCACATAGATGGTCAAGCGTGCCATAACTTTCCATGTGTTCATCATCGACATTGGTGATCACAGCAATTGATGGAGAGAGTCGTAAAAACGATCGATCGCTCTCATCAGCTTCGACAATCATGTAATCCCCTTGTCCGACACGCGCATTGCTTCCAAAACTACTTAATCGACCACCGATTACAGCGGTTGGATCCAGGTTGGCACGTTCGAGCATGAACGCAATCATTGATGTAGTGGAGGTCTTGCCATGTGAACCTGCTACAGCGATGCTATAGCGCAGTCGCATGAGCTCCGCCAGCATTTCCGCACGTGGAATCACAGGAATTTGACATCGGTGAGCTTCCTGAATTTCTGGATTCGTTGAGTCAATCGCGGCAGACATGACGACCACATCGGCATTGTGAACAAACTTAGCGTCGTGACCTTCATGCACAGTGGCGCCAAGTGAGACCAATAAGTCCGTCGTCTCGCAACATCGGAGGTCAGAACCGCTCACCACATACCCCAGGGTTATTAACAGTTCGGCAATACCACTCATACCGCTACCGCCAATACCTACGAAATGAACTTTTTTCGTGCGGCCGAGCACGATTATGTCCGTTCCAGCTTTCGCATTTCGCTTTGCCTCATCAGTCTGCCCTTACCCTGCTATTCTTGAACTACTGCTCGCAATCATGAGTGAACAAGTTCTAAAACTCGATCAACGATCCGTGCCGCAGCATCAGGACGAGCCAGTTGTCTAGCTGCAGCACCCATTTCACTCCGTTGCTTACGATTCGCTGCCAATGTTTTTACATGAGACACCAACGCAGCCGCGACATCACCACCTGCAATCATCTTTGCGGCACCAACCGTGACCAAAGCATCGGCATTTTTAGATTGATGTTCGTCGGCCGTCCTCAACGGCACCAGAACACTTGGTCGACCTACGGCAGCTAGTTCAGTAACTGTCGTTGCACCAGCTCTACAAATAACGAGGTCCGAGGCCAGCATGGCTTTTGCCATTGGCTCAAGAAAGGTCTCAACCTGAGCATTAAGACCGGCTTGACGATACGACTCCCGAACTTCAACAAGATCGCGCTCACCTGTCTGGTGCGTGACAATGAGCCGTGGTTTGATTTGTGCAAGGGCTGGTGCGGCCTGACGAAGAGCAAGGTTAAGAGCGTGAGCCCCCTGTGATCCGCCAATAACTAGGATGTGGCAAGTTTCTGAATCCGCATCTTGAACAATTTGCGATCCCATTTCAAAGAATTCCTTACGAACAGGATTTCCACTCATGAACCCTTTCGACCCAAAATCTGAAAGTGTTGAAGCAAAAGCTACTGCCACAGCTCTTACGAAAGGTCTGAGCAGTCGATTCGTCAGGCCCGGTATTACATTCTGCTCAAGGACAAGTGTGGGAATCCCACGGAGTGCAGCTATAGCCACCACGGGGCCTGAACTATAACCTCCCACGCCTATCACTAGATGAGGCACACGTCGAGACAGAAGACGCCAAGCATCACATGCACTTACTGGTAGCATCGCTAAATTACGTGCTAATTCCCTTCCCGACTTGCCCTTAAGTCCCGCACTCCGAATAAAATCCAATTCAAACCCTGCCTCAGGTACGGCTCGCGATTCGATCCCCTTCGTAGTACCTGCAAACGTCACTCTTGTCTTCGGACTTCGACGCGTTAATTCCTGAGCAACCGCTATCCCAGGATATAAATGGCCTCCTGTGCCTCCACCCGCAATCACGATCCTCAGTCCCATACTGATGACCACAAACGCTCTACGTTGAGCTGTCTCCTGCTCTCCACCTTATGAGTGCGCTGACGCGTGTTGTGAGACATTGAGCAAAATCCCCATTCCTATCAAGCTACTTATCAGCGAAGACCCTCCGGCACTTACGAACGGCAGTGGGATGCCCGTGGTCGGCAATAAACCTAAGACGACACTCATGTTTAGGAACGCCTGACCTATCACCATCGTTGTGATCCCGATCGCCAAAAACGAACCGAAGCGATCAGGGGCGCGCAATGCAACCCGAAAACCTCGCCAACCAATCACGCCGAAGCACAAGAGCACTGCACTCGCACCAACAATGCCAGTTTCCTCAGCAATGACCGCATATATGAAATCGGTATGTGCTTCGGGAAGATACTGATGCGATTGCACGCCCTGCATGACACCCAATCCAAGCAATCCTCCCGTGCCCACCGCAATCAAGGACTGAACGAGCTGATAACCATCTCCCATGCGGTCAACCCACGGATCCATCCACGAGGTTAACCGTTGCCATCGATACCCCACGGAGAGGAAGTACCCCGCCATCGGCAGAGCTAACAGCACCGCAACACCGACCCAGCGATAGCTGAGCCCTGCAGCCAACACCATCGCGCCAACGATGACGGCAACTCCTGCAGCCGTACCGAGATCTGGTTCTACCAGGATCAAGCCGGCAATCATTGCAGTGACAAGCCCGATAAAACCTAACGAGTAGGACACGTCGTTAATGCGATCCATTCGGCGTTCCAACACGGCAGCAACAAATAATATGACCGCTAATTTGGCAAACTCAGAAGGCTGGACACCAATTCCGGCGACAGCAAACCACCGCCGTGCCCCATTTATCTCAGGACCAAACAAGACCAGAACGAGCAAGAACGTAGCAACGCCCAATGCCGTCCAAATAACAGCAGGTTGCCGGTAATTCCGATAATCCAGCCGCATCATTGCGGCAAGGCCACACACACCGAAAATTGCCCAGCTCAGCTGCTTAAATAAAAAATAATATGGCCGTCCATCCATCGCTTTCACGGCTGAAGCGCTGTAGACCATCACAACGCTAGTACCTATGAGTAAGAGCGTTGCCATAAAGAGCCACTTGTCTGACTTCAGTTTTCGAGCCATACTCTTGTCTTGCTTAAAGCCCCTTGGGACAATAACTTGTCCTAAAGGTTCGATCGGTTGATTCCGATATTAGTAATGCCACTCAATCGTGAGCAGTGAGCAGTCATCAGCCGCTTTTGAGGACAAGACACCAGTCTCGTAGACCGGGGTAGCCTACGTTCCCAGCGACTAGCTCTTCGCCGCCACAAGGCGACTGATAACTGCTCACTGCTCACGATTTCCCCTCATGTCCTTTTCAAGACGCCCAACTTCTTCCTTAAAACGACGACCCCGATCAGCATAATTTTGGTACATGTCAAAGCTGGCACATGCAGGACTCAGCAGCACCGCGCCCCCTGGTGGTGCCAAAGCAAACGCAGACCGAACCGCTTCACCCATGTCACGCGCATCACTGACGGGCACAACATCGGCCAGCGCCTGTCGAATTGTGCTCTGCGCTTCACCCATCGCAATAACGGCCACGGCATGGTCGGCCACGGCAGTGCGTAATTCCCTCAAATCACCAGCCTTCAGCCGGCCGCCAAGTAGAACCACCGACGGGACATCCATTGTCTCGATCGCCTTCATCGCAGCATCTACATTTGTGGCTTTGGAATCGTTAACAAAACGAATTTCATTAATCTCTGCAACAGACTCCAGGACATGCTCAAGCCCTTTAAACTCAGAAATCACTTGAGTCATAATGTCTGCTGAGACGTCCATAATGGTCGCGACAGTCACAGCAGCGAGTACATCCGCCAATAAATGCCGTCCCGTCAGTTGAACTGCCTGCACTGGAACCAGTGCCGCTGGTGAGGGTGTCGTATTCCACACTATGGTGCCACCCTCCACAGATACTCCATTGTCAATCGTCGCGTTAAAACTAAATGGCCGCTGCTGGCCTTGACTTCCGCAAGCCAGCGACATGGCGTTGGCATCATCAGCATTCACCACGACCCAATCACTTGCCTCTTGGTTCATAAACACACGACCCTTAGCCGCGGCGTAGGCCTCGGTTGTCTCGTGACGATCGAGATGGTCAGGGGTGAGATTTAGTAATACTGCAATCCATGGATGAAACTGGTCAGTCAATTCCAACTGAAAACTACTAACCTCGACGATGTGTAGAACGTCAGGACTCGATTTTCCAACTTGCGTACTTAATGCTGGACCGATATTGCCGCCGACAACGGTTCGGAAACCAGCCGCAGCGAGGATTTGTCCAAGCAAAACGGTGGTAGTCGACTTTCCCTTAGTCCCAGTCACGGCAACAATACGACCGTCCATCCATCTTGACGCCAACTCGATTTCACTGATCACTGGCACACCGGCTGCTCTGGCCGCCTGAATGACCGCCTGAATGGGTGGAACCCCAGGACTCATAACAATCAAGTCAGCATTCACGAACGTCTCCATTCGGTGTTCGCCAAATTCGAGTTGCACCTTGTCATGCCGCAAACTGTCTGGAAGATCCGTCCGTGCCCGCAGGTCGGTTAGCGTCACGGATGCTCCTCTAGCAACCAGCAGCTCGGCTGCAGCAATGCCGCTTTGCGCAGCACCCACCACAACGACGCTGTGGTTTTCAACCGAAAAATCCTTCTTCTTGTTATTTGGCACGTCCGCCTTACCGCAACTTCAATGTCGTTAAACTGAAAAGTGCGAAAATCACAGCAACGACGAGGAACCGAGTCATAATCTTTGGCTCACTCCAACCTTGTAATTCAAAGTGATGGTGCAATGGCGCCATCTTAAAAACACGACGACCCGTCATTCGGAAAGAGAAGACTTGAATAATCACCGACAGCGCCTCTGCGACAAACACCCCGCCAACAATCAGTAGAAGCAATTCTTGCTTAATGAGAACAGCCACCGTCCCGAGCGCGCCACCGAGTGCTAACGAACCAACGTCGCCCATAAAAATGTCAGCTGGATAGGCGTTGTACCAGAGAAAGCCTAGGCTCGCGCCCACTAGGGCTCCGCAGAAAATCGTGAGTTCTGCCGCTGGGGAAAACTGAACAAGTAAGAGATATTCAGCAAATACGCGATGTCCGGTAATGTAAGTCAACCCAGTAAAGGCTGCGGCAGCAATAGTAAACGTGCCAATGGCTAAACCGTCGAGGCCATCCGTTAAGTTGACGGCATTGGAAGCTCCCACGAGGACAAGAACAACGAATGGCACGTACAAAAAGCCGAGTTCTGGAACTAACTCTTTGAAGAATGGAAAATTGAGGCGCGTGTTATAAAGGTTTTCCTCCGTTAAGGCTAGAACAGCTACTCCGACTAAGGACGCAACCACTACTTGCGCAACCAATTTATAACGTGGACGAAGACCATGATGAGACTGTCGTTTCAATTTCAGGTAATCATCAACGAACCCGATACTGCCAAAAGCTAGAGTGGACAACACGGCAATCCACACATATGTGTTAGTCAGATCAGCCCACAGTAATGTGGGAACAATCGCGGCAGTCAAAATCAGAAGTCCGCCCATGGTAGGCGTACCGGCTTTTGGTTGATGGGCAATCGGCCCAGTGGTCCGGATCACTTGTCCGATTTGTGCTTCTCGAAGTTTTCGGATCATCCATGGGCCCAACATCAGGCTAAACGCTAGAGCCGTCAGACTCGCCGCCGCCGTACGGAATGTCACATACTGCGTTACATTCAACAATGAAATCTGTGCAGCATAAGGATAGAGAAGGTGGTAAAGCATTAGGCGTAACCTCGAGTTATGCCTTCAACGACAATATCGGTGCGAATCCCTCGCGAGCCTTTAACGACGACTAAGTCACCCGCTTGCATCAAATCCAGCACTAGAGGAACTGCCGTTTCACTCGTGTCGGCTTGTTGAACTGAACCCGGCGACATCCCGGCAGCGACTGCTGCAGTAGTAAAGTCGTTTGCGTAATCACTACCAATCACTACAAGTTCTTGAAAACCACACGCCGCTATCATCTGTCCGCATTTCTTGTGTAACTGAGATGATTGAGATCCGAGCTCGAGCATCTCTCCGATGACTGCGATACGACGACCTGAAACGTTAGTGAATCGAACCGCGTTACATAATGCGGTGAGTGCCGCCGGATTAGAATTGTAGGAATCGTCGATCACTGTGATGCCATTTTTTAATTTGATTACCTGGCCGCGATGTGGCAGAGGACAAAGTTTTTCGATCCGACTCGCAATATCATTAAGTGAAATTTGAAATTGCAGCGCCACTGTGATTGCAGCCAGAGCGTTAGCGAGCTGTCCGCGGCCTAGAAGTGGAACATGCACCTCGACCTGGCCCTCAGAAGTTCGAACAGAAGCTTTGACCCCATCAAGACCGTAATCCTGCACGTGTTCGGCAAAGACATCGGCCGGCACTTCAACGCCGAAGGTGGTCACCTGACCGGCAAACCGAGCAGCGTGTGTCATCACGCGTACGTCATTCGCGTTGGCAACCAATTTGTCACTGCGGTCTGCACCTTCAAGAATCTCGGCTTTGGCGTCCGCAATATGTTCAATCGAATCAAAAGACGATAGATGAGCTTCAGAGACGTTCGTCCACACTCGTACTTCAGGTTCAGCAATCGCTACTAGAGCACCAATTTCTCCGGCTTGACTCATCCCAAGTTCCACCACCGCAACATCAGGTTTTGATAGCAACTTGATCAGCGACAGCGGAAGCCCGATATGGTTATTCAAGTTTCCCTCATTACGAACGACACAGTAGCTCCCGCTCAGGAGATCGGCAGTCATCTCCTTGGTGGACGTTTTGCCAGTACTGCCCGTGATGGCCACCACCTTAGACCCCGACTGCCGGCGAACATACCGACCCAGTAACTGCAGTGCTCGAACCGTGTCAGAAACAACGATCATGACCGGTTCGCTCGAAGCACTAGACGACGGAAGGGTGAACGACTCGCTCACAACAGCACCACACGCTCCCCGACCAATGGCTTCATCAACAAAGTGGTGACCATCAAAACGGTTACCCTGTATGGCAAAAAACAGATCGCCGCGCGACGCCGACCGAGTGTCGATGGATACCGCATCTACTGGCATCTCTAGACGCCCTGACATCAAACGCCCTTCCATCGCCTTTGCAACCTCTCCAGCTGTTAATTGCGTTCGTAACCCTTCTGGCACCATGCAACCTCTACGACACAAGAGCATTCGTCCGCCGACGACGTAATGCGTCTTGGGCGATTTCCAGATCATCAAACGACCGTCGTTCGCTTCCGATTTCTTGATAGGTTTCGTGTCCCTTGCCCGCGATAACGACTACGTCACCTGCGTGTGCTTCTCGAATCGCTCGTTCAATAGCTAGTTTGCGATCGCTGATCGTAAGATACGGTGTTCGGAAAAAGTCAGCCGTCCCTTCTCCATCCTCAGCATTGGACCGCTGAGTCGCCGAATCCATCCCGAGCGTAATGTCATTCATAATGGCAAGTGGATCTTCAGAGCGAGGATTGTCAGACGTCACTATGACAACATCACCTAAACGAGCAGCGACAGCGCCCATCAGGGGACGTTTTGATCGGTCGCGATCTCCTCCGCAACCGAACACCACAACGACTCTGTTGCTAGTGAGAGCTCGCGTCCCTTCCAGCACCTGCTTTAATGCGTCGTCTGTATGAGCAAAATCGACAATAACCGTTAGGTCATCGTCACCATGTGAAACAACTTGCATGCGTCCTGGTACGCTCTTCAGCGATTCCACACCCTGCTCAATCGCATCGAAAGACAGGTCCAACGCTATTGCGGTCGCGACTGCCGCCAAAATGTTATAGACATTAATGCGCCCCAAAAGACTAGACCTGAGATGCAAGGTTCCCCGGGAGGTCCGCACATTAAAGACCAGTCCATCAAAGGATGCATCGATAGCATCTGACACCACATCCGCCGGTTGGTCGATCGCATAGGTGACCGGCCGAGATGCTGCACTCGCGAGCAAAGAACCTCGTGGGTCGTCGAGATTCACGATCGTCCGTGCATCTGAAGGCAACTCGTCGAACAATCGACGCTTTGCCAGAAAGTAGCTATTCATATCACCATGAAAATCAAGATGGTCACGGCTAAGATTTGTGAACACCGCTGCGGTAAAGCGGGTGAAGTCAACTCGCCGCAAAGCTAGCCCATGTGATGAAACTTCCATCGCACACACCATCGAACCGCCATCTACGAGTTCACGGAGCAAGCCTTGAATTTCTGGCGCTTCCGGAGTTGTCAGAACCGCTTCGCGAGTTTCGTTTCCAATCTGGTGGTTAACCGTGCCTAATCGCCCACACGGCATCCCAGCCTGTTCAAAAATTTCACTCAGAAGATGGGTTGTAGTGGTCTTGCCATTCGTGCCGGTAATGCCCAGTACCATTAATTCGTGACTTGGAAGATCGTAAAAAGAAGCAGAGAGAGCAGCAAGGGCTTCACGCGCATCCGAAGCCGTAATCCACGGGAGACCTACTTCAGTGTTTTGAGGGGAACCTGAAACGACTGCGACCGCACCGCGACGCTCTGCGTCTCTGGCGTACGTCGCCCCATCGACGTGTTCACCCTGAAGGCCCACAAAAAGAGTGCCGGGTTGAACGTTCCGAGAATCATGGGTAACTGCTGTAACAATTTGTGAAGCAACCGAAGACTGTAGCACTGACTCTGACATACGACTGGTGGCAAGTTCGTCTGCTCGACGTAACAGATCGCCCAATGTCATGGACTTGCCTCATTAGTAGAAGTCTTTGGAGTCGGCACAGTACGATCGAGTCTCAAAACAAATTTGGAATTTAAGTCGATTGGCTTTCCTGGTTCTGGTGTTTGCTCAACTACAAAACCATTGCC
>DODG01000131.1 GCA_003509065.1 Acidobacteriota bacterium | reverse complement strand
CAGTGTGAATACCGGCACCATCATCTCGGGCGACCACTCAACAAAGGAAACGGCGACATTGGCGCCAACTCGTAACCTACCGTCATCTGGGTTTGATGTCAGAACCTGGCTCATCATCCTAACACCTTCCGCGAGATCAATCAGGGCAACCAGGTAGGGTGCAGTGTAGGCTTCTGAAACACCGCGACGAACCACGGTAAAGCTGGCAATGGTGCCTTGGCCACTCGCCTTCTGCCATTCAAGCTCAGAGCTACCACAGGTTGAACAGACGATGCGCGGATAAAACTGGTGTTTGTTGCAACTAGTACAAAACTGCAGACGCAATTCCTTGTCGCTGCAGCCCTGCCAATAGGGTTCTGAAACGGCGGTTGGTCTTGGCTGAATCTTTGTTGCCTTAGACATCATCAACCCCCAGGATGAGTGTTGCATGACTGGACATAATGCCACCTTGAGCGTGCACCAACGCCGTTTGTGCATTGCTGACCTGACGTGCATCAGCAGTACCTCTAAGTTGCCAGACCGCTTCAGTCAACGCAAACATAGCACCCGGATTACCGGGATGACAGTGAGACAACATACCGCCGTGGGTATTTACCGGAAGATCGCCACCAGGTCTAGTGGCACCGCTTGATACGAAGGCGCCGCCTTCTCCCTTGGCACAAAAACCAAGATCTTCCAGCTGGATGAGTACTGTGGGTGTAAAGCAATCGTATATCTGGGCGAAGTCAATATCTTTATGTGACCGTCCAGATTGCTTGAAGGCTGTCTGACCTGAATTTAATGCTGCGGAGGTCGTCAGGTCAGCCGCCTGACTAATGTGCTCGTGACTGTGGCCCTCGCCGCTACCCAGAAGGTAAACCGGTTTGTGGGGGAAGTCTTTAGCGCGCTCCGCTGAGGTAACGATAATGGCGGAGCCACCATCAGAAACGAGTGAGCAATCCAGAAGATGGAGTGGGTCGGCAATAAGCCGGGAACTGACAACATCTCCGACTGATATTGCTTCCCGCATTTGTGCGGTTGGATTCCTGACAGCATGGAGTCGACCTGAAACGGCGACCTCGGCTAAATCTTCCGCTGTCGTGCCGAACTCAGCCATGTGGGCAGTTGCAATCAGGGCGTAGTAGGCCGGTACGGTTGGGCCGTAGATTTGTTCATATTGAGGGTGGCCTGTGGACGACTGTGTCAACATGGCTTGCTCTCGCGTCATCGAGCTGCGCAGACTATCCGCCATGCTGATCAGAATGGTATTTGCCATGTCTGCTTGAATCGCCGCCGCAGCATGGGCTAGAACCGAAAAGGTCGTGCCACCACCAGTATTCACTGTCATGCACATGGGTGGAAATATCTGTAGGTACTCAGCCATGGCTTCAGCGTGATACATGATCGGTTCGGCCATCGAATTACAGGTAATAAGGCCATCAATCGAGGATTTGTGAAGACCAGCGTCATCCAAGGCCAAAAGAGCTGCCTCGACACAAAGTTCTGTCGGGCTTTTGCCAGGAACGATGCCGACCTCTGTGTCAGCGGCACCAACGATGGCGAGTTCGGCGCTCATGCGATGATCTCAGCGGTTGCGACGCCTGGTGCGATCACATCACCATCCTCATTCTTGATATAAACCTCGATCGTAATTGTGTTGCCTTCGACGGCGGTGACATTACCACCGGCAGTCAGTGTTTCACCAATATAACTTGCGACGCGATTCGAGTATTCAATCTTCGTCAGTCGACCGCTCTCACCCAACCAGAGTTCAACGACTTGATTCATCCAGTCACCCAATAGTGGACCTGCTATCACGAGGCCAGGATAGCCTTCGACTTCTTTAGCATAAGGCTCATCGAAGTGAATTCTATGGCCGTTCCACAACGCAGCGTTGTACAACATGAGTTGAACGTTATCGGGCGTGTGAAACTGTTCAGGTAGCGCATCATCAACAGCTACGTTCATCGCAAAATCCTCGTCATCTTTTCACGAATTACCAATTCATCGTCGTCATTGTGTATTTCCATGATGACCTCATAGAAAATCAATGGGCCGGAGCGACCTTTCTTTTCGTAAATGTCGGTCAGCGTTCGTGTTGAAGTGAGCCAATCACCGGGATGAATTGGATTTAGGTACTCGATTTCGAGACCACCTGCCATATCCCGATGCAGCGGGAATTTTGGCAGCAGGGGATCAATAGAAACTCCGTCTGGATTGAGTTGTTCGAGCTCAACCACATCCCAAAAAAGTGGCACATGAAACATGGGTGGGGCTTCGTCGCCATCTAGATATTTACGTTGTGGATTGTTGGTGGCGATTGCATATTTGCGGATATCACGCCGAGTCACGATTTCGCGTTTTGGTTCACTCTCGCGGCCAATATTGGCGAGTAGTTCTAGTGTCAAAAGACTCATAGTTTACGTCCATGGTTTTGCCAGTAGGGGTCACGTAAATCACGCTTTAAGATCTTTCCGGTCGGGGCCTTAACAATGTTGCCTATAGTTGGTTTCATATTTTTCTTTTTTATTTCCACTCAATAGTACTAGGTGGTTTAGATGTCATATCACAAACAACCCTATTTATAATTAACCATATTTTCCGAAGAAAGAATTATTTCATCCGCGTCGGGTAAATACGCTGCCTCAAGGTTCGGAGCGGCTGGAACCGGGCAGTGCGGAGGCGTTAAAACCTTTATGGGCGCTTTAAGAGAAGAAAAAGCCTCTTGGCTAACCAGGCTAGCTATCCAAGAACCAAACGAACAAATAGGATTTGATTCATCGATGATAAG
>DODG01000398.1:478-8889 GCA_003509065.1 Acidobacteriota bacterium | reverse complement strand
GATGATCTCGAAGACACGGGTTGGGATGCTGATTTTGAATGGAGCATTCCCTCTGACCTAAAGAGTGGTATCTACGCTGCCCATTTGTCATCAGATGACGAGGAGGACTTTGTTCCATTTGTCATTTCGGATAAAAAGGCAAAAGCAAAGATTGCGTTTTTGGTTCCGACAATGACATACCTTGCGTACGCAAACGAACGGGTCTTGTTTGCGGGTATCGATTTCAGCGGATTAACAAACATCCCGATTGTTGTTGACCCGTATGACCGTTATCTTGGGGAACACACTGAACTTGGCGGATCCATTTATGATGTGCATTCGGATGGCAGCGGTATTTGCTATTCGACTGCCCGCAGGCCCATCGTCAATATGCGTCCCAATCACCGACATTGGGTGCATAGCTGCCCTAGAAAGCTTCCGTTTGATCTCTATCTTGTTGATTGGCTTGAACAGAAGAATTTTCAATATGATGTAATTACCGACCATGACCTTCATCATAAGGGTGAGGATCTTTTACGGCAGTACGACGTCATCATGACGGGAAGTCATCCCGAGTATTGGACCAGCGCGATGCTGGACGGAATCGATGGCTATCTGGACCATGGCGGTCGCTTAATGTATCTGGGAGGAAATGGTTTCTATTGGGTCACAGCCGTTGATCCAGAACGCGACCACATTATTGAAGTTCGTCGCGGTTATGCAGGATCCCGCGCCTGGCCATCCCACGTTGGAGAATTGGAATTGGCTTCAACAGGAGAAGTAGGAGGGATATGGCGGCACTTGGGCCGATCGCCAAATGCATTGGTTGGCGTGGGTTTTGCGGCGCAGGGTTGGGATCTAAAGACGCCGGGCTATAAACGCCTGCCTGGAAGTTTTGATCCAAAGGTTGACTTTATTTTTTCAGGTATAGGGAAGGATGAGACGATTGGGGATTTTGGTCTCGTAATGTCTGGGGCTGCAGGAGATGAACTTGACCGAGTGGATTTTGAGTTAGGTACACCCCCCCAAACGATGCGACTTGCTACGTCTCAAGGCATGCACAGCGCCTATTATCTGGTTGCTCATGAGGATATGATGGTAACCATGCCGACCATTGATGGAACCAATAATGAGAATGTTCGGGCAGATATGGTGTACTTTGAAACTCAAAATGGCGGAGCAGTGTTTTCAGTAGGTTCCATCAATTGGCTGGGAAGTTTGTCCCATAATGGCTATGAGAACAATGTCTCAGCAATCACTGAAAATGTTCTGCGGGAATTTATAAAGTAATCCATAAAATATTCCTCTTACTCCTTACGCGCTCTAAGACTAGCTGACTATAAGTATGATCAAGCTACATCAGACCGCCATTGTATGAATCTTCCGAATGTTGATTAAATGACTGATTCTGAAAACCATTTTAATAGTGGTGTTCCAACGGGGCGGGAGACATGGGCTGAATTGAAGTTGAGCCCAGATCAATACCGCAGACTTGTCAACCGCTATCGACTCCGATATCTGCGTCGCGCATCCGGATTTCTTGCGCCTTATATGATCCTTTGGCTCGTGTTCCTAGCAATACCCGTCGGTTGGGCGATTTTTCTCAGTTTTAATGATGATGGCGTGTTGGCTCCTCGGTATTGGGTCGGGTTTGAGAACTGGGCACGAACATTCGACGACTCCGAACTGACACAGGTAGTTTTTAATACAAGCGTATTTGTGGCGCTCGCTATCACTATTGTTTTTGGATTAGCGATTTTTTTGGCGTCACTTATTAACAACCATCGACGTGGAGAGAATTTTTTCAAGGTGACACTATATTTTCCACTTCTTGCTCCACCAATTTTAGGAGCGATGATCTGGCATTTCATGCTCCATTTTGATTTTGGTATCGTGAATCTAATTAAAGTAGGTATTTTTGGTGGCGAAGGCGTTAATTTTCTGGGAAAGAATCCTAGAGCAATGGGCTCTATCATCGCTGTTGAGATTTGGCGAGGGTTGGGGTTCTGGGTTCTGTTTTATCTGGCTGGTCTTCAGAGTGTTCCCGGTGAGTTCTTAGAAGCTGCAAAGCTTGACGGCGCTCGAAGTTTTCGACGATTTCTCCGAATCAGTGCGCCAATGATGAGGCCACTATTCCTTTTTGCCCTAGTGATCGCGATTATCATGAATTTTCAGTTGTTTGATTCCGTCAAGATATTGACAGATGGTGGGCCGCGAATGGGTACGGCTACGATAGTTTGGTTTATCTACCGCCGTATGTTTGCATTTCAAGATACAGGTTTGGCATTCGCTGCTAGTGTGGGGCTGTTGATAGGAACAATGTTGTTGACCCTTGCTGTTTTTTGGTTGTTAAGGCAGAGAAGCAAAGGGGAAACTTAATCACACATGGATACGTCTAAGCCAGGCAGCAATCACGAAACAGGGCATGTGTCCTATGGGCGGGGCCGTTCCCGGTACCTGTTCGGGAATCGTATCCGGGCATTTTTTGCCTATCTGGTTCTATTGTTCTTTGTTGTTTTTGCTGTTGGCCCAGTTTTATACCTCATCTCTCCCGCACTCCGAGATAGCATATCTCTATTTGACTATCCGCCAAAATTGATTCCTGACGATCCTACCCTTGACAACTTTAGATTCCTATTTGGCAGCACGAGATATCTGAGTTGGGCTCTCAACACAATTATTTTTGCAGCCGGTACAACAATCATCTCTCTCTTTACCAATATCTTAGCGGGCTATGCATTCGCGCGATTGCAATTTCCAGGACGGAATATTCTGTTTTTCCTGGTGCTTTCTACTTTAATGGTGCCAGTTGCAGCAGTACTAGCACCGACATACCTCCTGGTCCGTGAAATTGGTGAGCTGCCTATCATTGGTCGGCCTTTTTTTGGGCTTGATACTTATCTAGGTCTGATTTTGCCGTGCACTGTGTCGCCCTTAGGTGTTTTTATGATGCGGCAATTTATATCTACCTTGCCCGTCGGTTTGTACGAAGCAGCCCGTATAGATGGAGCATCAGAATGGAGGATCCTGTTTAAGATCGTGCTGCCCTTGATTAAACCCGCTCTCGTAGTATTAGGGATATTTGTGTTTATGATCACCTGGGCAAATTTTTTGTGGCCGCTGGTTGCGGCTTCCGGCGCCGATTACCGGGTGCTCACTGTAGGGATTGCATCTTTGAAGGGGCAGTTTGTTACTCACTGGGGTGTTCTAGCGGCAGCCTCTTTGATGACGTTGATTCCAGTAACGATTGTATTTTTGTTTTTCCAGAAATGGTTCGTTCAAGCATCGATGGCTGGCGCGTTGAAACAATAGATGCTTCAGGCACGTATAGATGAAAGAGGTATAAGTAATGGCTGAGGTAATTCTTCGAAGTCTTGTGAAACGGTTCGGTTCGGTACCCGCTGTTGACAATGTTTCTCTTCAAATACCCGATGGTGAATTTCTAGTCTTACTTGGTCCGTCGGGATGTGGCAAAAGTACAATCCTCCGTTTGATTGCGGGGCTTGAAGACGCAACTTCGGGTGAGATTGTTATCGATGGGGATCTTGTCAATTTTGTCGATCCGACTCGACGTAATTTAGCGATGGTTTTCCAGAATTATGCCCTTTATCCTCACATGACAGTTTATAAGAACGTTGCTTTTCCTTTAGAAACCGCAAAGATGTCTCGGGATTCGGTTAAAGAGGCCGTCAGTCGTGTGGCCGATATGTTGGAGATCACTGAATTTCTCCAGCGCTTACCCGAACAACTGTCGGGAGGGCAGCGCCAGCGAGTGGCTTTGGCGCGAGCTATCGTCCGTCAGCCAAAGGTCTTCCTGATGGATGAGCCGCTGTCAAATTTGGACGCCAAATTGCGACTTCAGACGCGGATCGAATTGATGTCGTTGCATGAACGATTAGGGATCACTACTCTGTATGTGACCCATGATCAGGTCGAAGCTATGACTATGGGTCAACGAATTGCGGTTCTTCATGAGGGAAAATTACAGCAACTTGGAACGCCGGCCGAAGTCTATGATGTACCCGCGAATAAATTTGTGGCGACCTTTATGGGCGCACCGCCGATGAATCTGATTGATGGAGAGCTACAGAACAACGGAACAGAATGGGTATTCACGCGATCAGATTATCGTTTTGTAATTGATCGGGTCCAGATGAATATTGGAGAAGAAGCGCTGTCATCTTCTAAAGGCACGGTATCTCTTGGCGTGCGCCCGGAGGACATGCGTTTGGCTTCGTCTAAATCAGAAGGCATTCCCGGTGTCATCCGATTCCTTGAGCCGATAGGATCAGATTTGTTTGTTACCATAGATGTAGACCCTCATTCGCTCCAAGTCCGTCTCCCACCGAAGACGCAAGTGGCGACGGGTGATAAAGTTGGAATAGAGTTCGATTACCCAAAGGCGCATATCTTTAATGTCGACGAAGAAAATTTGCAATTACTTTGAGTGCTAAATTTGATTGGGATTGCACTAACGTCGATGGGATACCCCGGGATTTGTTGTCGATTACACAGATCTGTAACCACAATAACATCGCCATGGGTTCCAACTTTCAAGTCTACAACTACCGCTAATTGTTCCTTCAATATTGTCACATGCCTATGAATTCGGTCGGTTTTCTAAATGATTTTGTTGATACGCCAGCCTTACTTATTAATGAGCCGGTGTTGCAGAAGAATCTCAAGACTATGGCAGCGTACTGTAAAAATACTGGAATTGCCTTACGGCCGCATACGAAGACGCATAAGTGTCCGGAAATAGCTAGGCGACAGTTGGATCTTGGTGCAATAGGTTTGGTATGTGCGAAGCTTGGAGAGGCTGAAGCCATGGCCGAGGCGGGGTTAGGACCGTTACTGGTAGCCAATCAGGTAATTGGCCCACTGAAAATGAAACGTTTGTTGAAACTGAATGATCAAGTGGATATTTCAGTTTGTGTGGGTCGTGTTGAACATGTTGAAGAATTGATAAGGACGGCAGAAGGGGCCAATACAATACTATCTGTTTTTATCGAACTTGAAGTCGGGATGCAGCGTTGTGGTGCGGCAGGGCCAGTAGCTGCGCTCGATCTAGCTAAAAAGATTAGTGACGCGCCGCGACTGGAGTTTCGCGGCGTGATGGGTTACGAAGGGCATGCGGTGGGAACCAAGGACCTTGTAGCACGTCACCATAAGGCCGAGACCGCACATCACGAACTTGCTCTTGCCGTAGCTATGATTCGAGAGAATGGCATTGAAGTGCCAGTTGTGAGCGCTGCAGGAACGGGCACATTCAATCTAGGGGTTGATCGTGATGAATTGACTGAGATTCAGCCAGGTAGTTATTGCTTAATGGACAGTGATTATCATGGGTATGAGAACGTTTGTGATCACTTTGAATTGGCATGTACGGTGCTTGCAACAGTCATTGATCAAGTGGACCGAAGAATCGTATTGGATGTGGGGTTAAAAAGTATTGCTACAGACCAGGGTTTGCCCGTTACTCGGTGGCGAGAAGACATCATCCCTTTTGAAATTCATGAAGAGCATTACTGCATGGAGGCTGGAGAAGATAATCCAGTACCAAGAGTTGGAGATCGATTGGAACTGCTTCCAAGTCATATCTGCGCCACTGCAAATCTCTATGATGAGTTTCACGTTTTTCGTGAACAATCATTAATTGCACGGTGGCCAATTACTGGTCGCGGTCGATATACCTGAATCTTTAGACCGATATATTCGGTATTGAATGTGTTGACTGTTGATAGATTCAGATTGTTAGAAAACGATTGACCCCGAGATTTAAACAGGTAACAGGCGATGGCGATTCGAGCAGGCGTTGACACAGGGGGAACGTTTACTGATCTCGTCGTATTCGACAGCGAGAGTAACGAGATTCGTTCAAGTAAGTGTCTATCGACCCATAAGATACCAATCGATGCCTTTCGTAATACCTTTGGTCAGTTAAGCATCGAGCCGAAATCTGTATCAGATTTGGTTCACGGTACGACTATTGCCACCAACGCCTTGATAGAAAGAAAGGGTGGCTCTGTAGCCTATGTCACGACAGCCGGATTTGAAGATGTTCCGTTTATTCAGAGAACGACTCGACCCGAACTCTATAACCTGGCGTGGAAAAAAAGTCTTCCGATGATCGACAGACGATCAGACTGTTACGGGTTGAGTGAAAGATTGCTCTACGATGGATCTGTGTTGAGAGGGCTCAATGATGAGGAGATCCGCGTATTAATATCAGAGTTGCGGGCAGGGGAATACGATGCAATAGCAGTTTGTTTTCTTTTTTCATTTTTGAATCCTTCACATGAGGTGAAGCTAAAAAAACGATTTGAAGAAGACATACCTGAGTTACCGTGTTCTATCAGTAGTGAAGTTGCGCCAATTTGGAGGGAATATGATCGGGCAAGCTCGACAATTGCAGATGCTTTTGTCAAGCCTGTGGTGTCGAACTATGTTCGGCAATTGAAATCCGGCCTCTCGGAGCTAGACGTTCCAGCAACTTTAATGGTTATGAAAAGTAACGGGGGGATGATGAGTTCCAGCAGTTGTGAGGCCGCCCCTATTCAGTCGTTGATGAGTGGTCCAGCGGGGGGAATGATTGCCTGTCAGGCAATCGCTGATGCTCTCGATGTGAAAAAAGTCCTAACGATGGATATGGGTGGCACGAGTTGTGATGTTGGAATCATTGTCAACGGGGAGCAAAAACTAACGACTCAGTATGAAATCGAGTTTGGATTGACAGTCAGCATCCCCATGATCGATATCCGAACGATCGGCGCCGGTGGTGGCTCTATCGCATGGATCGACAACGGTGGATTTTTGCAGGTGGGACCGCTTTCGGCGGGTGCTGATCCAGGACCAGCCTGTTATAACCTTGGTGGACATGTACCGACAGTGACAGATGCAAATCTTGTTTTGAATCGTCTCATCCCGGAGTTTTTTCTGAATGGTGAAATGCTTCTTTCTAAAGATTTAGCCAGAAAAGCAGTGGCAACTGTTTCTGGATCAGATGAGTCCAGTTTAGAAGAGATAGCCACGTCAATTACACAAATCAGTGAAGACAATATGGCCAATGCAATAAGGATGATTTCTGTTGTGGAGGGTCATGATCCCAGGGAGTTTTCTTTGATGTCGTTTGGAGGTGCTGGCCCACTCCACGCAACAGCAATTGCTCGGAAATTGTCTATTCCCAAAGTGATCATTCCAGTAGTACCTGGCAACACTTCTGCATTAGGGTTTTTGCTTGCAGATTTACGAATAGATAAGATTCGTACGTTTCCGATGCGCAGTGATTCATTGGATGTTGGCAAGATCAACCAACAATTTAAGGGCGCGGAGGTGTCAGCAGCAAAGGAGCTGCGGGCGGACCAATATAGAGGAACAATATTCTGGGTAAACGTCATAAAGATGCGATATGCGGGTCAGAATCATGAATATGACGTACCAATTCCCTATGGTCCTCTAACAGATGACGTGCTTCATGCGGCGTTCGATTCGTTTCATCAGCGTCACGAAGCGTTGTACGGGTACCAACTTCCAGATGCAATCATAGAAATTATTAGCTTAAGTACGACAGCTGTCGGTAGGACAGACAAGCCACCGATGGAATACTTGTGCCCTGAAAAGACAGGATCAAAAGCACAAGAGCAATCGGTTTATTTTCCAGAGACAGGGTATATCGATACAAAAATCATCGAGCGGCAAAGTATTGATACTGGAGAGCGGATAAGTGGGCCAGCAGTACTCGTTGAGCATGGATCTACAACTCTTTTAGGGCCGGGAGATAGGATGGTTGTAGATAGAAGTGGCTCTTTGATTATTGAGGTTGGATAAGCGTTATTAGCTACCGAGTAATAATCGCCACGCTTTTTTCATGAATTTAACCGAATAATACAGCGCATGACCCCCATAGATCAGACCACTCTGACGGTTATTAATAACTATCTTACCGGAACCTGTCGAGAGATGGGCTTGGCAATGGTCCGAACCGCATATTCCCCAATGTTTAATGAAGCGTTGGACTTCTCCTGCGTGATCTTTAATCGAGCTGGTCGCTTGATCGGACAGGCTGAGTTTTGCCCATCGCAAATTGGTACGATCAAAGGCACAGTGGAGTGTCTTATCGATGTTGTGGGTTTCGATGCATTCAAACCCGGGGACATTCTTCTTACTAACGACCCCTATCATGGGGTTGGTCACGTTCCGGAATTTACCGTTCTGCGGGGAGTTTTCGGTAGCGATGGGAGCCTGATTTTTTGCGTGGCGAACTGCGCACACATGGCAGAACCGGGCGCAAAAGTGCCTGGGGGGCTGGCGGGTGATGCGACAGAGATTTACCAGGAAGGGCTGATTTTGCCCCCGGTTTGGCTTTATCGAAATGGAGTAGAAGTAAAGGATATATGGGCCATTATCCTGGCTAACCATCGTACTCCGGACTG
>DODG01000398.1:0-150 GCA_003509065.1 Acidobacteriota bacterium | reverse complement strand
AGCCGCGGTGATTTATTAGCAATGGTGGGATCGTTGACCGTTGCTGACAAGCGTTTACATGAATTGCTAGAACACTATGGTGAAACGACCGTAGAGCAGGCAGCAGATGAACTTCTTGCGGTGGCCGAACGAAGAATGCGGTCTGAAATT
>DODG01000136.1:1519-5455 GCA_003509065.1 Acidobacteriota bacterium | reverse complement strand
TTCAACGTAATAACACCCTTCTCCTCCGGGTAGTTAGCCATCGAATACGCTCTTACGACTGGCTCTTCAACAGTCGAAGTGTATCGCCAAAGATCAAACTTGTCCCAGTCAGTTCGGTACTCGTCTTCTATCTGGAAATCACGATAAGGAACAACACCTGGCGGACATTCGATTTGAATGTAACCACCTGCACGAAATGGTACGTTCTCACCAACTGGTAGTTCGAGCACTAATTCCTTAATAAATGTGGCCACGTTGTGATTGGACCGCACCTTGCAGGTCCACTTTTGGACACTGAATACTTCCGGTGGCACTTCGATTTTCATGTCCTGCTTGACCTTCACCTGACAAGAGAGCCGAACGCCTTCTCGTGCCTCACCTCGAGACACGTGACTGAGTTCAGTCGGTAATATTGCACCGCCACCATCGTTGACCTTGACAGTACACACACCGCAGGTGCCCTTCCCACCGCAAGCCGAGGGAATAAAAATTTTGTTAGTAGCTAACGTGCCGAGCAACGTCCCACCAGCCATGGTCTGTAAAGTGTTGTTTGGGTCATCATTGATGACAATCGTCACGTCGCCGGTCGCAACCAAGCTCCGCCTAGCTGCCAGCAGAACAAAGACCAGCGATACAATGACGAACGTGAACATCAAAACGCCAAGGCCGACGGTTACCATTAAATCTGATTCCTTACGTCTTCCAATTACAACTGAATGCCAGAAAAAGCCATGAATCCAATCGCCATCAGGCCGGTCAAGATAAACGTGATACCGAGGCCGCGAAGACCAGCTGGCACGTTGCTATAGCGAAGGCGCTCCCGGATTCCTGCAAGCGCAACGATCGCCAAGGCCCAGCCAAGGCCGGAACTGAAACCAAACACCGTGCTTTCTGCTAGTCCGTAATTACGCTCTACCATAAAAAGTGACGCGCCGAGAATGGCACAATTCACAGCGATGAGCGGTAAGAACACTCCAAGCGCTCCGTATAGTTTTGGTGCCAAACGATCGATCGTCATTTCGACAATTTGCACCATCGCTGCGATGGTGCCTATATAGGTGAGAAATCCCAGAAACGATAAATTGTAGGCGCCAAGGCCAGGAGCAACCCACGCGAGTGCGCCATCAGCCAACAGATACCGATAAATGAGATTGTTCATCGGCACCGTGACCGTTAGCACGAAGATAACTGCAGCACCTAACCCCAAAGCGGTCTCCACCTTTCGGGAGACAGCCAAGAAAGAACACATGCCAAGAAAAAATGCGAGCGCCATGTTCTCTACAAAGACTGCCTTAACGGCTAGGCTCAAGTAATGCTCAAGCATGTCAATCTGCCTCAACTTGATCTGGTTTCCACGTGCGGATTATCCAAATGAAAAATCCAATAATAAAAAAGGCGCCTGGTGACAGCACCATCAAACCGTTAGGGTTGTACCAACCACCTTCAGTCGCAAGAGGCCAGACCTGCACACCAAACACGGACCCGGATCCAAGCAATTCCCGTAAAAATGCCGTTGCCATGAGAATGATGCCGTAACCCATGCCATTGCCAATTCCATCAATCAAACTCTTCGATGGCGTATTTTGCATTGCGTAGGCCTCCGCCCGACCCATGATGATGCAATTTGTGATGATCAATCCGACAAAGACCGTTAACTGTTTTGAAATCTCAAACACATAAGCCTTTAAAATTTGATCGGTCACAATCACCAGTGACGCGATGATGGTTAACTGAACAATGATGCGAATACTTGTTGGAATTTGATTACGTAACAAGCTAACGAACAAACTCGAACATGCTAAAACCGCAATTACCGCAGCACTCATCACCAGAGCCGTATCCATGCGTGTCGTGACTGCGAGTGCGGAGCAAATACCTAACACTTGTAGGGTGATTGGGTTGTCATTAAACAACGGATCAACCAATGTTCGTTTAACGCTATTTGCCACTAACTGGCCTCTCTCTCTTGTTTGATGCGTTGCAAATAGGGCCCGAATACCTCTGCTCCAAGCCAAAATTTCAGCATGTGGTCCACCCCTCGACTTGTAAGCGTCGCACCCGATAGGCCATCAACATTGTACGGGTCCTCATTCACCGAGCCTGCACGGCCTTTGATAACAGAAATCACGGGTTGCAGATTCTCATCGAACGGTCGACGACCAGGCCAAAGTGCCTTCCAGCGTGGATTATCCACCTCACCACCAAGCCCTGGCGTCTCTTTATGTTCGTAAAACGTCAGCCCTCGAATCGTTTCGAGATCGGCGTCAAGCGCAATGAATCCATAAAGTGTTGACCAAAGACCCATTCCTTCAATCGGTAATACCACCATGCTCAGGGTCTCATCTGATCCACGTGCTTCATAGACCATTACATGCTCTGGCAACCTTTGCACTTGGGCACGATTGTCAGGCGCCTCACGACTCGTCAAAGGATTTGTGGCTTGCTTCCGTTGGTCAAATGTGCCCGGATCGATGTCGGTTACCGGCATACCAGTCTGCAAGTCGATGATTACCGTCTGTATATTGGAAATCCGAGCTTCAATCTCTTCTCTCGAAAGGTCTTCATTCTCGTCAGCCAGACCAGAAACAATCAGCACATTCCGCTGCTTATCCAGCGCTGCATTCAGTTCGTATCGCGTGTGAAGCATCTCATAGGCTAGAGAGACAATCACCGCACATACCACACATAATGCGGTCGCAAATTTTATGTTGTAGCTTGCACTATGTTGCATATCGAGCTCTGCGTCGTTTTACGTTGGCCCTCACAACAAAATAATCCAAAACAGGCGCAAACAAATTCATAAACAAAATCGAGAGCATCATACCCTCTGGATAAGCTGGGTTAACCACTCGAACCAATACAACCAAGATGCCGATCAAAAAGCCGTAGACGTATCTGGCCGAGTCGGACGAAGGTGCGGATACCGGGTCGGTAGCCATAAACACGGTCCCAAAAGCCCAGCCCCCGAGCACAAAATGCCAAGCCGGACTAACTGCGAATGCTGGATTCGTATCAGATCCGACGATATTGAATAGCCAGGCCATCAGGCCTGTACCGAGCGCAACACTTATCATGATTCGCCACGAGCCTATCCGTGTAACGATCAAAACAATTGCACCTACTAGACAGGCAAGGGCTGACGTTTCACCCATCGACCCTGGAATGAATCCCATAAAAGCATCCCAGAAAGTTAAACCTTGGGTAAACGCAACCGCGCCTGTCTCAGCGCTCTCGGCCAACCACGTAGCACCACTTACGCCATCGCTCCCGGTGCTTGCGGCGATCCAAACAGAATTCCCTGACATCTCAGCTGGATAAGCAAAAAAGACAAACGCTCTGGCCGTCAGTGCTGGGTTGAGGATATTCATCCCGGTGCCACCGAAAATCTCCTTACCAATAACCACACCAAAGGAAATTCCTAACGCCACCTGCCACAGCGGAATCGTTACAGGAAGCACCAAAGGGAACAACATTCCGGTCACTAGGAAACCTTCGTTAACTTCGTGCCGGCGCACACTTGCGAACAACATTTCCCAAGCACCCCCTACGGCAAAAGTTACCAGGAGAACCGGTAAATAGTAGAGAGCACCATGTGCAATGCATGCACTTACACTATCGGGGGTAAACGTCCATCCGAACTCCTGGAAAACGTTCGACTGCCAGTTTGCTAATGGCAATGCACCGTGAGAAATAGCAAGATTCGCCTGATAGCCAGTGTTGTACATCGCCATAAACACACAGCCCGACAACGCAAGAACAACAGTTACCATCATCCGTTTGAGGTCTAAACCGTCGCGCACATGAGACGCACCGCTCGTGACCTCACCCGGCGTATAAAGAAAGGTGTCGTTCGCTTCGTACAGCGGATACAACGCCTCTAATTTCCCACCTTTTTTGAAATGCTTAGCCTGTGAATCGAGTAGTGCTCTCAGCAAT
>DODG01000136.1:0-1108 GCA_003509065.1 Acidobacteriota bacterium | reverse complement strand
AAAATCGGTTTTTCCAGGGCACACGAAACTACACAAGGCCATATCTTCTTCATCTAACTCTAGGCAACCCAATTCTTCTGCTCGTTCCGTATCGCGCATAACTATGGCCCTTGCCAAAAACGTAGGTAGCAGATCCATCGGCATAACTCGTTCGTAAACACCAATAGGAATAATTGCTCGCTTAGAGCCCTGAGTTGACGTAGTAAACGCAAACTGCTTACCGGGTAGTAATCGAGAAATAAAAGTATTGCCGATTGAAAATTTATTGAAGCCAGGTGCCAACCATCCAAGAAATTCTCTCGTGCGCTCTTCAGCAATTACCGAGACTTGCAAATGGTAACGACCAAGATATCCAGACTCCCCACTGGGCGCTCTGCGCCCCGAGAACACGGAACCCGAAATAATTCGATGCTCTCCAGCGATTAACTCTCCTTCAACGAGTCCAGCGAGCGACGCACCTAACCTAGTTCGCACAAGGCGAGGCCGCATTACTGACGGGCCAGCAAGCGACACAATACGACTAACCGATAAGCTACCCGTCTGAAAGAGCATCCCAATACCAATGACATCTTGATAGTTGAGATGCCAAACCATCTTGCTCCGATCGACCGGATCTAATTTGTGAATGTGCAGACCAACGACCCCGGCTGGGTGAGGCCCCTCGAATTGTTCATGTTGTAACCGGCTGAAATCTGGCAGATGAAATTGGCTGTCGACACCCGAGCAAACAAAAATTGGACCTTCAGTTAGTTTTGCGACGGCAAACAACCCTCGTTCAAATGCATCTTCCGAACCACGTATTACCTCGTTCACATCCGCAGCTAATGGATTTGTATCCATCGCGGTCACGAATATCGAGTGTGGTCGCTGATTAGGGTTTGCTACTCGACTGAATGGTCGCCCACGTAATGCCAGCCATGCCCCAGATTCCACGAGCAACTCACGTACTTCATCACCGGTTAAACCATTCGGATGTCGTCCAGAAAACGAGCTAAAACTTACTTCGTCAGCACCTCTTGAGCTTCCTTCATGGTCAGCACGATCCACATCAATAACAATGGAAGAAAGAGCCCTCCGATCACCACGATGAACAGCTCTCACTGTTCCA
>DODG01000086.1 GCA_003509065.1 Acidobacteriota bacterium | reverse complement strand
TGCGGCCAACGGGATTTTGTCATCTGGAAGGTGCTCCACAAGAACGTGAGCCTTCGGATTAACCTTTTGAAGCCCTAAAAGCAGGGCTTCGTTGTCGAGCATGCTTTCCGGTTGGCCAATGATAGATTCTTCGAAATGGGGAAGTAATGAGTCGACGACTGTGAAGTCCTTTGCATGTGCACCGAGGATACGATCCGGGATCAATGCGTAGAACTCATTAATCAATGAGGTTGTGTCATATGCGATGTCCAGAGATCCGATGAAATTTACAGGGTCCATGTTCAGGCCGAGATTTTTGGAACCAACATCGTCGATAAGATCCTTCATTTTCTGTGGTGTATCGACTGGGCAAACTGTTCCACCTTCAACAGCTATCATCATTCCTTCGTTTTCCGCAACGTCGCATATCTGTTTTGTGCTGTCGACCAGTCGGTCCCAAACTTCAGTAGAGTGATTTTTTGGATGTGGCGTCCAGCCTCCTTTTGGGTTCAGGCTCCCTGGGCGTAAGTATGTGTTTGGGCTACCGAGGCGTGAGCTGACGTTTATCATTCGTTTAACGAATTTAATCTCGTTTTTTCTGACGTTTTCGTCTTCAGCGATCAGATCTCCGCCGTAGTTACCTACAGTTTGCGGCATTGGAAACCCTCGGCTGTCGAACATAGATTTCAATCTAACAATGTCTTTGTCTTTGATTGATTGAGGGTCATCAACTCGAATCTGTACTGTTTTGAAACCGTGTTGAGCAACATTGTCAAGTACGGCCCCATCTATAGATTTCCAGTCTCCCGGAACCAGACCTGCGACACCTAATAGCATGAGAATACCTTTCCGCATAAATCGGATTGAATGCTAAATACTTTAGCAACTTGTCAGCCTGATGCAATCAGATTTATGCACCACGCGTCATTGGCTTTGGTGACTAGGATCAATGTTTATCCTAGTTCAGTGAATACATCTACCATGTGTCGGCGTTGAATTTTTCCGGTTGCAGTTCTAGGAAGCTTGTCCGTTATATAAACGACATCGGGTACTTTAAAGCTTGCCATCTGATCTCTACAGTAAGTTCGTATGGCGTCTTGGTCAGTTTCGCTTTTTAAAACAACCGCAGCGTGAACCACTTCTCCATATTTTTCATCAGGTACAGCGAAGCATACTGCCTCAGTAACAGCCGGGTGTTTTAGTAGGATTCCGTCGATTTCTAGCGGGGATATCTTTTCTCCTCCACGATTGATTAATTCTTTTATACGGCCAGTGAGCGATAGATAACCTTCAGAATCTAGGAAGCCCTGATCGCCCGTTCTAAACCACCCATTGATAAAGGCTTCAGCATTCGCTTCGGAATTGTTGTTATAGCCGTGCATCACGTTTTTGCCCTTGATAACGATTTCACCTATATCACCGGCATTTTGTAATTTTCCAGTTGCCTCCATGTCCATAATTGCAATATCAACGCCAGTTGCTTGGCCTACTGTTCCTGGAATTCGTTTTCCGGGAGGCATTGGACTGGATGACATTTGGTGAGAGGCTTCAGTCATTCCGTAGGCTTCTAAAACAGGTGCTCCGAAACGGTTTTCCAAACGTTCGAATACCGCAGGAGCCAGTGCCGACGAGCAGGACCGTATAAATCGAAAAGACTCATGTGGGGCATTGTCTTGGTCAGCTCGCATAAGCAGGATCTGGTGAATTGTGGGGACAGCGGAGTACCAGGTTGCGGAGTTACTTTTCTGTAAGTCCCAGAAATTAGATGCTGAGAAACGTGGAGGTATTATGAGCGAGCCACCGGAATTGAGGGTTGACAGTGATGCTCCCATCAAACCATGGACATGGAATAAGGGCATCACAATTATCGATGTGTCTTCTGGCGTTAGTTCGTAATGAGTCTTTATGTTGTTGATTGACTTCATTAAGTTAGCGTGGGTCAGCGGAACACCTTTGGGGCGACTTGTCGTCCCAGATGTATGTAGAAACAGCGCGACGTCTTCCTCTGATGGCGGTTGGGGGTCAGAGGAATTGGTCAAATTTTGACCGTTCTCTCGCAGTACCACGGATCCATTGTTAAGAGATGTATCAATAACCGGAATGCCAAGTTCATTTGCTGCTTGTCGGCCCTGATGAGTACTCTCAGGGATTATGGCTAGCTGAGAATTTGCGTCTTCCAAGAAAAATTTGAATTCTTCTGTTGTGTATTCTGAGTTCAATGGTGCCGCTACTGCACCTGCCCGCGCCACTGCCAGAAATAGAATCATGAACTCAAGTGAATTCGGAAGGATTATTGAAACTGGTCTTCCGGGCATCACGCCTGTTCCAGCTAGAAGCCCTGCGACACGTTCGACCTCGTCTTTATATTGGGAATAAGAGATCGTTGGGCCATCAGGGATGATGATTGCATTATCAGATGGAACGGATGGGTTGAGAAGGTTTGCGAGTGTGTTTGAAGACATAAGTACCAAAATGAACGTTTTGTTAACAGATGCTGTAGTCACTCTATCGAAGGGTAACCATTAATTCCGTAGGATTTCCGAATTGTAGTACCACGGTACCTGTATTGGGGTAATGATCTCTATGGATGAGTCGGAAATGAGGGTTTGTGTAATCAG
>DODG01000220.1:2824-3068 GCA_003509065.1 Acidobacteriota bacterium | reverse complement strand
CTTGGTTATCGAGCTGTGTATACCCGAATCACGTCCATCGAGTATGGCCTGCATTTGGACTTGCTTTACAGGCAACTTGTATCTTTCGAACACAAGCTCTAAGAACGCCTCTAAATGATTCCAGGCACTGTGTACCCGTCCATCGTTACCTCTAACACCCGATAGTAGGAAACAAAAGTTGATTTTTGTACTGCGGTCTTTAGCATTTGAAATCACGGTGTTTAACGCAGAGTTTTCAAAAAAA
>DODG01000220.1:0-2736 GCA_003509065.1 Acidobacteriota bacterium | reverse complement strand
TCCTTGGTTATCGAGCTGTGTATACCCGAATCACGTCCATCGAGTATGGCCTGCATTTGGACTTGCTTTACAGGCAACTTGTATCTTTCGAACACAAGCTCTAAGAATGCCTCTAAATGATTCCAAGCACTGTGTACCCGTCCATCGTTACCTCTAACACCCGATAGCAGGAAACAAAAGTTGATTTTTGTACTGCGTTCTTTAGCATTTGAAATCACCGTATTTAACGCAGAGTTTTCAAAAAAAGAACCTGAATCTATGGAATTAGTTATTTCGAGTGGAAGCTGGGAAGCGAGACTGTTATTGCCAATTTGCTGATGTCCCGTTTCTGAATTGCCCTGTATCGTGGGCTCGAGATTTTCAAAACCAACCCACATCCCTGATGCACTAGTTGGGAGAGATAGATTTTCGTTGCGCAGGGCGTTTAAGTTACGTGCTCCGGATGCCCATGGCACGTATCTTTGTGAATCGGCTATAGATTCGACTAGGGTGTAGACGCGTTCGAATAAGTCTTGGTTCAATGACTCTTTCGCGTCTTGTATATCACTGATCCATTCAATGGCATCCGATGTCGTTATGCTTGGGGCGATACTTTCGACGCTGACCGGATAGAGGAGGTTACGTCCCCACGCTGCACCACGTTTGGTACGGCGTGCAGCACTTTCCAACTGTTGTCGATCAGCGATATCGAGTTGGGCCCAGGTTTCATCCACAATTTCCCTGGCACGCGATCTATTGAATCCCAGACCGTCTGTAACAGCTAGAACCGCTTTGTGTTTTCTTGGTGACAATTGTTACGTGCTTTTTACATGCATATATTTGCAACTAGTTGGTCGGAGTCGACCAAACGATTTTCGATATGGATTTCACCGGGTCATCCAGCGACTGTTTGGAAAGCCAGCCAGCCGGTAGCTCCAATGTAGAGCGCCACGACCTTGATGGAACATATGCTTGGGCTTCCGCCATACACCTTTTTCTCCACTCATCATCTTCCTCGTGGTATATCGTTTCTCTTGGGCACGGTGACATTTTGATCATATCGGCTACCTGACCAGAGGAATCGATGAATAGAATATCGATTGATGTGTATGTGTTGTACATCCAGAAACCACTTGAACGGTCCGAGTTATATGTGAATAGCATTCCGGTACCTGATGGTATCGATTCTCGGCACATAAGACCTTGTTTTCTTTCAGAAGGCTCATCGGCTACTTCGACCTGTAACGTAATATCTCGTTCACCGTTAGATTTTGAAATAAATAGGTCGGTTACTGTCAAAACTTCGCGGTTTAAATCTTCACAATCTCTAGAAGCTATGAATGTTGGAGGAGGGTATCCATTCTCTACCCATTGGCAGGCTGAGAAAAAGACGAGCGCTGACAGTGCTATGGATATAAGCGTTGCGACACCTATCTTATCCGGAGAAATAATCACAAATCGATGGTAGCTGACAGATCAGGCAAGTCCAGCGAGAACTCCTCAGATAATAGCTCATCTGGTTCAAGATCCGTTTTATCTGTTTTTGGTATTCGAAGCTTTAGATATCAGTGGTCGGCTGACGCCATGAGCACTTGGGGATCAGAAATGGAAACTCTGATTTTAGGGTGGTACATCTTGGTCGCTACGGATTCGCCGTTTCTAGTTGGGTTACTGGGAGCCCTACGGTTTTCCGGAACCATTACGGCACCCGTTATCGGTGTTATCGCCGACCGTGTGAATAGAAAGGTGATGTTGATCTCACTTCGTATCGGTACAGTCTTAACAGCGATGGTATTGCTGATTCTTGCTGTATCCGGGTTGATTCAACCATGGCATGTGTTTATTGTTGCCGGATTTAGTGGGTTGTTACGACCTGCAGACAATGTGTTACGGCAATCTTTGATTGCAGACACAGTGCCTCGGGCCTTGCTGATGAACGCATCCGGTTTTGCTCGAACCACGCAGGATTCTGCACGAATAGTTGGGGCGCTGTTAGGGGCGACCTTGCTTTCACGTTTAGGACTTGGATGGGCTCTCACTGCCGTGAGCTTGTTTTACGCATTTAGCGTATTTTTTGGTTTAGGCATCAGATCAGTACGCTCAAGTCCGCACACCAAAAAACATATGAATCCATTAGCGGATATGAAACAAGGTGCCAAATACATAATGGATTCATCGGCGCTTCAGCCAATCATGTTTCTTGCGTTTTTAGTCAATGCCACAGCGTTCCCATTTACTAATGGTCTGTTGCCGGTTGTGGCCAGGGATGTTTACGGCCATGATGAAAACGGACTTGCGGTGATGATCGCAACGTTTGCAGGAGGAGCATTGATAGGCTCGTTGTTGATGGCTGCAGTGGTAAAGTTTTCTCACCCCGAACGCTTCATGATGCTCGCCATGATTATCTGGCACCTACTTTTAATTTTGTTCGCACAAACTCAGTCCAATACGTGGGGCTTACCGTTACTTGCGCTTATTGGTGTTTCGGTTAGTTTTTGCATGATTACGATGTCTGTCGTACTTTTGACTTTTACCAAGTTTGAGATGCGGGGTCGAGTTATGGGTGTAAGGATGCTCGCTGTTTATGCTCTGCCAATGGGGATGGTGCTCGGTGGCTGGTTAATTGAGCAGTACGGCGTGTCAGTGACTATCACTGGATATGCTGTAGCCGGTCTCGTTGCTATAGTACTGTCGTTGTTTAAGTGGCCTAAATTAATTACAGGCTTTTCCATAGTCGAGCGGGGTTAGGACAGCTTA
>DODG01000215.1 GCA_003509065.1 Acidobacteriota bacterium | reverse complement strand
GGGAGCGATATATGACGGAACCAGTACGTTTCGAAGCCG
This sequence comes from Acidobacteriota bacterium, assembly GCA_003509065.1. The sequence goes on along the minus strand of DODG01000215.1, from coordinate 5,884 downwards.
AGGAAGTTACTCCTAAAGAGAGTGGCAGGGGAATGATGAGTGAAGCCGGTCCGTTCATAGCGTCAGTTGAACGGCTGATGATAAGGGTGCGCAGTGCCAAACTAAAAGATCACACCCAGATGATTGACAACCTTCAGGCTTGGATAGACCGGGCCATGAATGGTGGTATCGATGTTCTACGTGATGGTGAACAGATTTTGAGCACTTTGAATGCCAATGTTGATGAAATGATTCAGTCACGAACGATGTTGAGGAGAATCGTGTTTCCTATGGCGGGTTTGGCGTTGTTGGCGGGTGCTCTGGCAGCACTGACAGTTACCGTTTCTGGTCTCGAAGCATTGTTTCTATCAACTCCGCTTGAGATCGTGTTTGCTGCGGTGATTTTTGGAATTGCTGGCAGCTCATTTGCCGTTTTATTGCGAACGGTGACTATGCAGTTTGCGTATACGGAGAAGGTTGCCCTTTTCATGGTTGGTATCGCTAGGCCATTGGTAGGGGGAGTTCTCGCGCTGGCAGTGTTTGCATTGTTCGGAGCCGGAATTATCTCACTTCCTCTTGTTTCGGACCAAGAAACGACCACCCGTGTAGCTTTTCTTGCTGGTATGGGTGGTAGCGGTATATTCGCTGGCCAATTGGCTCTTTTTGCGTTTGCCTTCGGTGCGGGTATTGCTGAGAGTTACTTGACGCCTCGCGTTTCACAGGGTGTTGCAAGGGTCGCTGACCGAATTTCCTCCGCTACTCGGTAATTGTAGTTAGAACCATAAACAGGGCCGGTCATTATGACCGGTCCTGTTCTTTTAACTTTTGAAATTCGCAAGTTGATCAGCGAAGGTGAAGATCGCTGGAAGTCCGCCTGTATGAAGAAATATAATTGTTTCGTCGTTATCGAAAGTACCTTCTTCGACTTGATCAATGAGCGCTGCCATCACCGTTCCTGTGTAGTTTGGATCACAGATGATGGCATCAGTCTGTGCTGCTATGTGGATCGCCTCCGCGACTTGAGGCGTCATAACGCCATAGCCTTCGCCAACGTACTGGTCTAAGACTTGCATGTCATTCTCTTCGAATGTAATGGGCAACCCTAGCAGTTCTTGAATGTCCTTACTGTGCTGGAATATGTAATCGCCTAGTGGAACATCGTAGTTCACGGTGACACCTGTGAACTTCCAGTTTAGGCCCATTGATTTAGCGGCGATTATAAGTCCGCAAAGAGAGCGACCTGCTACGCCGATAATATGTATATTTTTCAGATTGTTATTTTCAATTTGTTCGAGCATTTCAATACCAGCCTGAACAAATCCGATCATTCCTACGATCCTAGGGAATAAATGGTCTTGAACCAGGTAAGGTTTGTGACCTTGTTGTTCAAGCTGTTCCTTTAAATTCGTAGCGTACCCTTCGGCATCATTCGATTGAAACTCGTCGAGCAGGTGCAGTTCAGCCCCCAGTATTTTGTCGATCAGCAAATTTCCTTGGATGACTCGATTTGCAGCGTTCTTCAGAACCAAGATGTATCGCATTCCGATTTTATTAGCGGCTGCTCCAGTCATTCGGGCGTTGTTGGAGTGGTAGTCCATGATGTTGATCATCACGTCGTAGCCTTGGTCGGCGATGTGTGGCATTTCGAATTCATAATGTCTCGCTTTGTTGCCACCATAAGCGAGCCCTGTCATGTCTTCGCGTTTAATCCAGATGTTTGGACCACCAAGTTTTTTTGTGAGGCGGGGCATTTCTTCGAGCGGTGTTGGTAAATGCGCTATTTGCATTCGCGGAAAACGATCGATGTGCTCTTGTAGTTGTTCGCGTGTCAAATTTTGGGTCATAGCAATGATTTATGTTCCGTATATCTCATGGGAAGCATGCGACCGACGGTCGTATACCTACTTGGTGAATTTGTCTGCGTGTGCGAATAACTGCGGGAGTCCTCCCGAGTGTATGAAGCAGATAGTTTCGTTTAAATCTATTTGGCCTGTCCGAAGTTCACCGATCAATCCTGACATAGCTTTACCTGTGTAGTTTGGATCTAAAATTAGGCCCTCCGCTTTCCCAACCATCTGAATTGTATTGATTACCCGATCGTCTGGTTCACCGTAGGCCGGACCTCGGTAACCCTCGAGAACCGTGATATCCGATTCATCTAGCGCATATTTGAGATTAAACATTTCAGCCACTTTAGAAGAGCGTTTTGATGTGATTTTGTGAAAGTTTTCTATGTTGCCAGGCGAGTATTGGACAGCGGTAGCTTGCCAATCTAGACCTCGGTTTTTCGCATACAAACGGAGCCCCGCTATAGATCGTCCTGTTAATCCCCAGAGCCGCACTGATCCATCGATACCAGTGCTTTCGAATTGGTTTTCAAGTTCTAATCCGGTTTCCAAGTATCCGATCATACCCATAATGTCGGCAAAAGGGTCGTCTGGCATTATGTATGGGTTTCCACCCTCTTTCACCACATCAGAAAAAATCTTATCTGCCATCTGTCTGCCATATTCACCGGGCGTTCGATGTATTACGGCTCCCATTAGCTTGCACAGAAGTAGGTTTCCTGTAATGGGTGCGGTAACCATATCTGTGGAGATGATGTGGTACTTTAACCCAGCTTTCGCGCACCCTGCGGCGAGGAATCGTGCTTGATTGGAATGGTAATGGTTTATGTTGATGACGGTATCGAAGCCGCCTTCTAGGATGTGTGCGATCTCGAATTCGAAGTGTCGCCCCTTGTTTCCACCAAACGCAAGCCCTGTGACATCATCTCGTTTTATGAGTATCTGATCAGGGGTAGAAATTCCCTGTTCGGAGAGATTCTGTCTAAGTCGCTCAAGTGTTTCGAGAGGAGTGTTTAGATGCGACAACTTAAACCGAGGCAGGTTCTCGAGTCCAAGTTGTATCTGATTCTTCGTGACGGACATTGTGACTATCTACTCGATGTTGGGAGCCATCCCCATGGTCTAGGTCCGTGATCGAGCGGCATCGGCAACCCATCTCTTACTGACATAACAGGTCGAATTGCCTGTGTGCCCTTACCATCGGGACCAGAACGAGCATGGAAAGCAAAATCCCCATTTACCAGATCGAGTATAGAGATATCAGCATTTGATCCAATGCTAAGGGATCCGAGTTCAGAAGCCATACCGAGTATATGAGCTGGTTTCGAAGTCGTCATTTCAATAGCTTGCTCGAATGTGATTCCTAGTGTCATTACCTTACCCATGCACTCTGTTAGCGAGAAGACCGGACCCGCAAATCTACTTGCTGCAGTGATATCTGAGCTGATCGTATCGGGTATAAAACCGGCTTCGATAATCTTACGGGCACTATCAAATGAGAAATTACCTCCACCAACTCCTATGTCGAAATAAACTCCGTTCTTACGAGCTTGCATTGCTTCGGGTATGAGTGTTCCTTCGGCCAGTAAAGAACCTATCTCACCGCTAAGCGTGTGGGTAACCACATCCCCCTTCGTCATGATTTCCGTCAGTAGTGTGCTGGTGATTTCTGGGGCTGATGCGTCCTGACCGGCGATATCGCCAACATGAACCATCATTAGTGTTCCTGTTTCAGTGGCAATGGCCTTGGCTGCTTTTGGTAAGTTGATTCCAAGGGCGGTGATACCTGGTGTAACCATCCTTGCTTTAACGCCCACCACGATTGCGGATGACTGAATGGCGTCTACAGCGGCATCGTGATTGATGTCATCGATTGATTTGACTTCGGGGAGATTTGCAACTCCCATCGAGCCAATATTTATAAGCGCCAGAACTCGAGTTTTGGCCTCTGGCTCAACATAGTTCACTAGTCCACCAACGTTTAATGCGCCCGTGGAGCCTGCATCGACTATCGTTGTAACGCCAGCACTAACTCCTGCAGTATCAGGAGTTACGAGAAATTCTTCGTTAAATGGTTTTCGCATGCCTGCTGAAGCATGTGTGTGCAGGTCAATGAGACCAGGCGTTACGACTAATCCCTTTGCTTCGACCACCCGTTCGGTATTCGTTGTACCGATGTTCGCTTCTACAGCAGCGATCTTCCCTTTACTGACGGCTATATCTAGCTTGGCATCTATGTTGTTGGCTGGATCGAGAACTCGCCCTCCGGAGATAACGAGGTCGTATGAATTTGAATAATTTGGCATGTGTATTTTGTTGTACTGATCAACCTGTAGTTCAGTATTCTCTTAGTGATCCGTCCGGATTGATCAGCGCGGGCCTTTGGTACGGTACTGGTGGGTAATGCTTGAAGGCTTCTTCGTTCAGTTCGATGCCGATACCGGGTTTGGTCGGAACTTCCAAATATCCACCTACTCTCTTCAAGGGTTCCGTAACAAGATCAGCCTTGATTCCTTTGTCGTCGTCATATGGGTATTCTTGAACCGGTATGTTATGCGTGGCTGCGTCGATCTGTATGCATGCCGCTGTCAGTACGCAACTGAGAGGGTTATGTGGCACGACTCCTACGTAATCCGCCTCTGCGATCGCCGCGATCTTTTTTACGTTAGTGATGCCACCTGCTAATGACAAATCGGGCCGAACGAATGCTGCTCCCTTGTGATTCAAGAGATCACGGAATTGATACACGGTATAAAGTCGTTCGCCCATTGCTAACGGGATCGGTTGTTGCTGTGCTACCCAGCTCCATTGGTCCATATTTTCTGGTTCGATAGGGTCTTCAAAGAAATAGAGATTGAATGGTTCGAGAGCTCTACCTAAGCCAATTGCTTCGGCGGGGGTCAACCGGTTAACCACATCGATCATTATGTCTGTATCGGGTCCGGCGGCTTCTCGTACTGCTGCAATTCGTTCTACTGCATTATTTTGCATGCCAGTAAAACTCATCTTTTCTAATCCAGTCCCTTCCTCAAAGTCTGATTTGCCGAAATCACCGAATGGGTAAATGCGTAGAGCTGTGAAGCCTTCTTCCACTCGCATCTTTGCTTCTTCTGCCAGAGTTTCTGAAGTGGTGCCACCGAGATGTGTATAGAGGCGGACTTTTTCTCGGGTGGGGCCACCCAGTAGTTCGTAAACCGGTTTGTTTAATGATTTGCCTTTAATATCCCACAGCGCTATATCGATGGCGCCTAAGGCAGACATCATGTCGGAGCCGCCCCTGAAAAGCTGTCGACGGAACATATGTTGCCAGTGACGCTCGATGTGTAATGGATCTTTTCCTATCAGGTATTCTGCGCAATATTCCACTCCGGCTCGCGGAACGAAAGGTGTTCCACCCGTACCTGAGGCTGGGTGAAGTTCTCCGACTCCGGTTATTCCCTGATCTGTTTCTATTTTTACGTAGTTGAAACGATCGGCTGAGAGAGTGGTTACTGTTGTGACTTTCATTTGTTTTCTCGAGGCCCACACATTGATTTTGTAGGCTAAGGGTAATATTGACGATGTTATGTGAGCATTGAACACCAGTAACAAGATGTGGGCAATAGGAAGTTTATATTTGATCTTTTACCCGACGGTACTTTTAGGATGTTAAACTCGCCGAGCATTTCTTTAGTGTTGTGTAGAGTTTGTGACTTTGCACTTTTTGTGTTCGTTACTCAGATCGGGTTATAAGGATTGAATTTTATGCCAGGGCCTCTGCGCGTCGGATTAGTTGGTGTTGGTCAGCGAGGACTTCAGCATGTGAATGCCATGGTCCAGATGCAAAAAGACGAAATTGTTCATATTGCAGCGCTGGCAGATCCTTATCCTGAGAACTTATCTGACGATAAACTCAAAAGATTTGTTCCCGACTATTCTTCTAGTGGTATTAAGATGTTCGATAGTGCTGATGACTTGATTGAATCAGGCTTGGTGGATGCTATCTGGTTTGTTATTCCGCCAAACCAGCACAATGGTGAAATTGAGCGGGCGGCGAGTCGTGGAATTGCCATATTTGC
>DODG01000213.1:1992-4651 GCA_003509065.1 Acidobacteriota bacterium | reverse complement strand
CGATACATAACCATCGGCGCATGGGTGTGTGTATTAATCAACCCCGGTAATACTATCTGTCCTGATGCTTCAATCGTGTCGTCTGAAATGTAATCCTTCTGAACTCTGTCTGGTGAACCAATAGCCACAATGCCATCCCCGGCAATGGCAATCGCGCCAGGAGTTAAAACCCGGCGATCATCATCCATAGTGACGATCACTCCTCCTGTAATGATTAGCGAAACTGCACGCTGTGCTGCAGACAGGTACCCTGCGCCACTCATCAGAAATATCAGGATGAACGATGCTATAAACTGAACCATGTAAACTCCAGATCGAGGTTATCTGATAGGTTGACGATCAGTCCTTGCAAGAGATTTCGACTAGCATTCAATAATAGGGGTATAGGCAATTATGGCATGTTATGTGAATAATCACCCATTAGTACAAGATGCCCTATCCACGCTTCGACGAACCACCACGACGACTGAGCAATTTCGTAAAGCCACGAAACGCATCAGCCATCTACTGATCGCAGAGGCAACTCGAAACATCCGAATAAATCCGATCAAAGTTGAGACATCATTGGGAATCGCTGATGGTTTTACCATCGCCAGTGACGTGGTATTCGTACCAATCCTTCGCGCTGGTTTAGGAATGCTCGAAGTCGCACTTGAGTTAATTCCGGCCGCCCGTGTCGGCTACATTGGATTAGAACGCGACGAAACAACTGCTGCTGCCTCGACCTATTACTCAAAATTACCGAATGATCTCACTAGCAGTCAGGTCTTTGTCTTAGACCCAATGCTTGCAACCAGCGGAAGCGCTGTAAGGGCAATGGACATTCTCCGCAAGGTTGGCGCTACCGATTGTCATTTAATTTGTATTATTGCCGCCAAAGACGGTATAAGAACTTTCGAGAAGTGCCATCCTAACGTACCTGTGCACACTTCTGCCGTGGATCCAACGCTGAATGAACAACAATATATTGTGCCGGGGCTTGGAGATTTTGGAGATAAACTCTATGGCACATCATAGAGTAGTAACCACTCTTAAATGCAGATTCCAATCATGAATATTCAAATAATCCAAGGTGAGTGGAATGAGTGGTGGGCGCTAGTGGATTCGAACCACTGACCCCCGCCGTGTGAAGGCGATGCTCTACCACTGAGCCAAGCGCCCACTCGTAAATGCTAGGTGCTGTGTGATATCAACGAAGCTTGCCGATAAGTAACCTAAGTATCTCAGCATAGTCTTGGTCGGCTTGCGCATACAAGTCACTCACATCCAGCGCGACTTGCTGGCCACCACGATTGACGCTATCGCGAGGACCCTCAGTAGCCGACTCAGCCTGCAGTCCATCTGCACCAAAATCGTCCACGAAAAAACGTGCTGCGGGATCCGAAGCACTACTTAAATCTATGTAGACATTTCGATAGTCTTCATTGTCCAGCATCCCACTCATAATGAGTGGCGCTGAATACGGAGCCGAAACAGCCAACACTTGACGACCAGAAAAATAAAGAGCCGCAACAAAATGGTTTTCCTTGGTCGGGTCTTGCGTAGCGATAGCACTCAACTCCTGATCGTCCATAAGTTGCTTTAACTGCTCTACTAAGGATGCAGAGCTTGCGGGTTGGGCCTGTGATACGAAGGACCCGAACAAAAAAATTACGCCGACAACGAAGAGGCTTCGCAATAATTTACGAGATCTTGTCATGATTACGCACCTGTATCATCTTCACGATCAGCCAATGAACATCGAATCCTCGTCCTCCGTGTTACGTGTTGCAGGAGGAGGTGGTGGTTGACTTTTTTGAAATGTCTTCTTCATAGACTCAAACGCGGTCCTAAGACCTTCAATTAGACCAAGTTCTTCTCGGGCTTGATTAATAACTACATCTTTCATCGTATTGAGTCGCCCAACTAGCGGTTTGATTTCACGCTTAAATTCACCAGCTAAATCATCCACGCGACGACCCAAACGTCGCACATAAAGTATGGCTCCAATCTGCAGTATGGCCATAAAGGTCGTTGCAATCGCGATAATCGCTAGCAGCACAAGAGCTAAAGAAGTCATAAATCCTCCACCTACCGCCTCAATCACCACCCCAATTAAAACTTCATCCAGAGATTCAAGACAGCTACCTAACCTGCCCTATTTTCTCACAAAAACAACCTGCTCACCCAACTTCAGTCAGAAAGTATCAGAATGAACCACTATTCCGGCACCAGGCAACTGGAGCTTTTTGATGCGATCTCGGATCTGCGCAGCACGCTCAAACTCCAAATTGGCCGCAGCAGCATGCATGTCCGACTGCAATTTAGCAATCTTGCCATCGAGTTCAGCCTGACTACGAAACGACTCTTGTTCATTCGGAACCCTCGAAACGGTCACGTAATCACCTTCGTAGGCTCTTCCGATTACACCATCGATCTCCTTAATGATGGTAGTAGGCGTAATACCGTACTCCTCATTGTAGGCTTGCTGAATTTTACGACGACGCTGAGTCTCATCTATGGCAGTTTGTATTGACCCAGTCTCAACATCCGCATACATGATGACTCTACCATTGATATTCCTAGCTGCACGCCCTGAGGTTTGAATCAGTGAACCACTAGAACGTAAAAACCCTTCTTTGTCAGCATCTAGAATTGCGACAAGTGACACTTCTGGAAG
>DODG01000213.1:0-1597 GCA_003509065.1 Acidobacteriota bacterium | reverse complement strand
TAAAATTTCAACTCTTTCCAAGGTGTCAATATCTGAATGAAGATACCTGACTCGAACTCCGAGTTCTTGATAGTACTTTGTCAAATCCTCAGCCATCCGTTTCGTAAGTGTTGTAACGAGGCTGCGTTCGCTACAAGTAGCGCGCTGTCGAACCTCAGCCAGTAAATCATCTATCTGTCCTTTGACCGGCCGGAGTTCAATCACTGGATCAAGTAGCCCAGTAGGTCTAATAATCTGCTCCACAACAACCCCATCTGACATTGACATCTCGTAAGGACCTGGAGTCGCAGAAACAAAAACAAGTTGGCCTACCCTACTCTTCCATTCCTCAAAATTTAATGGACGGTTATCGAGAGCTGACGGAAGACGGAAGCCATAATCAACAAGAACCTCCTTGCGAGAACGATCAGACTTGTACATCCCACGCAACTGGGGCACCGTTTGGTGACTCTCGTCGACGATCGTTAATGCATCGTCAGGAAAATAGTCAAGCAATGTGGGTGGAGGTTCACCGGGCTCTCGACCAGATAGGTGTCGCGAATAGTTTTCGATGCCATGACAATATCCAATTTCCCTAATCATTTCGAGATCAAGCATGGTCCTTTGATGCAACCGGCGAGCCTCTAAAGTTTTGCCGACAGCCTCAAGTTTCGGTCGGCATTCGTCTAACTCTGCTTTAATCGTCTCTTGTGCTTGAAGTGTTCGTTCTCTTGGAAGAACAAAATGTGACTTTGGATAGACTGCAATCTTCTGGTGCTGTCTCTTTGAATGACCCGTAATGGGATCAATGCTCGATAATTCTTCTATCGCATCGCCAAATAATTCAATGCGTAACGCCTCCTCATCATAGGAAGGATAAACTTCAATAACATCACCACGAACCCTAAACGTACCTCTTGTAAACTCCTGATCATTACGCTCGTACTGGATCTCGACTAGTTTACGAAGAAGCCATTCACGCTCAACCTGCTGTCCGCAATGCAGCGGAAGCAACATGTCGAAATAGGCCTCTGGAGAACCTAGACCATAAATACAGGATACGCTTGACACAATGATTACGTCACGACGTTCGAACAGAGAACGAGTCGCAGATAATCGCATCCGGTCGATTTGATCATTGATTGTAGCTTCCTTCTCAATGTATGAATCAGTAGAAGGAATGTAGGCTTCGGGCTGATAGTAATCATAGTAGCTCACGAAGTACTCAACCGCATTGTAAGGAAAGAAACGTTTAAACTCTTGGTATAACTGTGCAGCAAGCGTTTTGTTGTGAACCATAACCAAGGTAGGCCGCTTCACACGTGCGATGCACTGTGCAATCGTAAACGTCTTACCAGAACCAGTCACACCAAGGAGCACCTGATGTGGATCACCTCGCTCAAGACCCGAGGTTAGCTCCTCAATTGCTCGTTCTTGGTCTCCACCTAATTGAAAATCTGTTACTAACTGAAATTGACCATCGTCGGAATTCATTGTGTTGAAAAACACTAATAGGAGTAGAGGTCCAGCACCTGAGGTGTACCTGCATCATCTTAACTTCAGAAAGGCTCAAAAATCCTTTTTGAAATAAGGCCCATAGTATCCCTTTCGAGTGCGA
>DODG01000355.1 GCA_003509065.1 Acidobacteriota bacterium | reverse complement strand
CTATTAATTTCTTGGCATAAACGGACGTAATTTAGAGATCGTGGGTTGCAACGAATGGTTCGACTATTTCTGCGAAGTCTTCAGGACGGCTAATAAGGCCAATGTGTCCAGTTCTACCCAATGTCGCACTGACTGCGTGAGGTATCAGGCGAAGAAATTCTTTTGTGCTGTTAACTGGGACAACTCTATCCAGACGCGATTCCCCAGTGATAACCAGTGTTGGTGCAGTCACCTTTATGCAATCCGTTTCAAAATTAATTCCTTTGAGCAGTCGTATTCGTTTAGCCATCTGCGTTGGTGAACAGGGTGCAGTTACAACTCGAAATGTGTGCTTAAGTGAGAAAGCGATGCATGCGGGCAAGGTATCGTGCGCCCTCGCTATTTCATGCCATAGACGGGATGAGCCTCGGGCCACGAAGGCCGGAAACAGTAAACGCGGCAATCGTAGATATCTTTCGATTTGATAGTTAGGTTTCCAACTAGGGCTAGGAGTTGATACCAGAATTAAAGAAGAAACGCGATTTGTGTGACGTGCCGCGTAATGAAGTGCAATTAAACCACCGTATGAAACACCGCAGATTGTAGCCTGCTCCAGTTCAGCGGTGTTTAATATTTGGTCCAGTTGTTCTACGAAGTGATCGAACCCATTACCGTTACCGTCTAACTTAGTTCGGCTGAGCGAGTAGGTAAGAACTCGGTGCCGGCGCGAAAGCGTCACGATCGCCGGATGCATCCACTCCCACCGCCCTTCGATTCCAGGGACTACTACGATCGGAGATCCGGTTCCAGTGTCGATCATTACAGGGTGAAGCGATTACTCGAATACTGCAAAGTCCTATGGTGATTGCGTGACTTGCTCAAGAAGTAATTTCGCTTCGGCACTTTCAGTCGAATTGGGTTCAGAGGTAATTGCCATTTCTAGGAACATGCGAGCCGACTCACGATTTTCAGTGGCCAGTGCCACCCGTCCAAGTTTTAATAGCGGCTTGCTCCAGGCTAGGTCCGTATTATGAGCTTTCCAGTACCAGCCCTGCGCTTCCTCGGTCATGCCGACAGCGAGACGAATGTCACCAAAGTTGTAGTAAACCTCACGAGCAATTGATGAATCGAGATCATTTCCAAGAATCATTTGGTACGCCATTTGTGCTTCTTCGTAACTTTCATTCTGGAAATATGCGTGTCCTAATTTCAGGTTGACCATTGTTAATGCAGGGGCTATTTCGATAATCTCTTGATAAAGGTGAATGGCATCTTCATAACGATGCTCCACTTCTGCCGATTCTGCGGCCTGCAACTTCTCTTGCACGTTGCCGATTTCCAGTCCGGTTAGTGCGCCGATACCGAAGCCTGCAGCACCACGTGCAAGCATGAATTTAAGTGGCCGGTTCCGAACGTATTCTCGAACCCGAACTAATTGCTGTGAAGGGGTAAAACCAGGCGACTGAACCGTGAATGCCCATGGTCCACCGTTTAGTGTAATGAATCCGAAGAACCCTTTTTCGTCGGTTGTTGACGTGAAGGATCTAGCCGTGTTTTCGGCTGTGACCGTTGCGCCTTGAATTGGCTCCTCGGTTTCATTTAATACCGTTCCCACAATTCTTGCCTGAGCTAGTGTTGATATAGTGAGAACGCTATACCACAGCGTAATAACCAAGAGTTTCAGCGGCACCCGTAATGCTTGTTGCATAAAATTTCTAGAGATGACGAATAGTTGCCTTAATCGAACCCCTTACCGGTATGCAATCAACGATTATTCTGCAAGTATAATCCAGAAGCTTAGCTACGGCTTGTGGAACTAGTCGGAACGGACACGATATGCCTACGACATCAAATCACTCATTGCGACGCCGACTTGCGTCACTGGTGCTACTCACTGGATTCACCTTTTTACTGACCGGCGGCTCGACGGTCTTGGCGCAGGAAGCGACACCGCCATTTGATACAGAAAAATTATTCAGTGTGGATCGATTAATCACGCAGGCGATTGATAACGGGGAATTGCCTGGTGCGGTCGTCGTAGTGGGTTACGGTGACCAGATTGTGTATCAAAAGGCTTTTGGAAGTCGTGTCGTGAGTCAAGGTCAAGTCCTTGAGGAGATGACGGTTGATACCATTTTTGACCTAGCGTCCTTAACCAAGGTGGTTGCAACTACTACAAGCATCATGATGCTAGTTGAGATGGGCGAGATCAGGCTCCGCGATAGGGTAGCCACTTTTATTCCAGAGTTTGCTCGATATGGAAAAGAAAACGTTACGATTCATCACCTGCTGACCCATATGTCTGGATTACGTCCCGACCTCGATCTAAATCGTTCGTGGCGGGGTTCCGATGTCGCCATTCAGTTGGCGACTGAAGAGGTTCTTTTGGCATCACCGGGCACCAAATTTATTTATAGTGACATCAATTTCTTTTTGCTGGGTGAGATTGTACGGCGAGTCAGCGAGATGCCTCTCGATGAATTCGCACAAACGAAAGTGTTTGAACCGCTGGGGATGTCCGACACGATGTTTCGACCACCTCGGTCGATGCAGCCACGTATTGCTCCAACGGAGTCTTGTACGATGTACGGCTGGCCGTGCGGTGGTGACGGAGCAACAATGTTACGCGGTGTCGTACATGACCCAACTTCGCGGCGTATGGGTGGGGTGGCCGGACATGCTGGGTTGTTCAGCACGGTGTCGGACTTGGTGCGGTTTTGTCGCATGTTGCTCGCAGGTGGCGTAATCGAGGGGGTTCGTATTTTCTCGCCACTAACCGTTGCAACCATGACATCAGTTGCAACACCGGCGACTGAAGCAAATCGACGTGGTCTAGGATGGGACATTGACTCAGTATTTTCTTCAAATCGAGGCGAATTCTTTTCAATCGGGTCGTTTGGTCACACTGGATTTACTGGAACTTCACTTTGGATCGATCCTCGGGCCAAAACCTTCGTAGTGTTTCTATCGAGCCGGCTCCATCCGGATGGTACAGGTAACGTCGTTGCTCTGAGAGCTAAGGTGGCGACAGCTGTAGCGGCTGCGATCACCGATATTCCTGAGCTTGACGTTAACGTTTCCGAATTGATTGGTACGGACTTCGGTCCTGTCGGCGAAATTCCCAGGTTTCCCAGGTCACCGGTACTAAATGGGGTTGATGTGCTTCGTGCGAGGGACTTTGACCAGTTAAAGGACAAGCGAGTCGGATTACTGACGAACCATACTGGCTTGGCTCTTGATGGGACTGCCACAGCTGACTTGTTATGGCAAGCGGAAGGCGTTGAACTAGTGTCACTTTTTAGCCCCGAACACGGTATCCGCGGTGTGAAGGACTCCGCTGTGCCTTCAAGTCGTGACGAAGCGACAGGTATACCCATTTATTCACTCTACGGTGACACTCGACGGCCAACCTTAGAAATGCTTGATGGTCTCGACGTACTGGTTGTTGATCTTCAGGATGTTGGTGCTCGCTTCTATACCTATATGTCAACGATGGCCTATGTAATGGAAGCTGGCGCAAAGCACGGCGTATCTGTCATGGTGCTTGATCGCCCAAATCCCATTAACGGCACACAAATTGAAGGCCCGATCCAAGATCAAGAGGCGCGGGGCTTTACCGGTTATTTTCCAATGCCGATTCGCCACGGTTTGACGCTTGGAGAACTTGCGCAATTGTTCAATGTCGAATTATCGATCGGTGCCGACCTAACAGTGGTGGCCATGAAAGGTTGGCAGAGAGATGCTTGGTTCGAGGCCACCGCACAACGATGGGTTAACCCTTCACCTAATATGCGAAATCTCATTCAGGCATCGCTCTATGCTGGAATTGGTGCGATTGAAGGTACGAACATTTCTGTTGGACGTGGCACGGACACGCCCTTTGAACAGATCGGCGCACCCTGGATTGATGGTCT
>DODG01000340.1 GCA_003509065.1 Acidobacteriota bacterium | reverse complement strand
GCGTCGAGCGCCACGGCACGTGCCATCGTCGTGGTCCGAGCATCCAACCTGTCATTGGCCATACGACGATTAAAGTCGTCACGCCCTGCATCATCTACGTGGCCGATCACATCGAGTGCAGCGAGTCCGCTGCGGAGTACCTCTGGTCTGATGTCAAAAGCCATAACACGGTTTCCACCAGGAAAACCCTCAGAGACATAAAGCATTTGCTTCTCAGAATCGACCGATGGATCCTTGGGAAAAGCGAATCGTGTTTGTGAAACAACTGGATCGAATGTCGTGAAATCCGGCTGACCGACAACAACGAAGGCCTCTAGATTATCCTGTAGCTTGTCCGGCGCCGCTTCGAACACTAGAATTCTATTGTCAGGCAATTGGCTAACGAACAAGCGTTTATGCAACCGATCATAATCTAGGCCACCAGGCGTGATCGATCTCACACCAAATCGATTTGCCGGCCTCGCGCGAGCGCCAGAGAAACGTGGCGTGTTCGTGTAGAAGTCCGGCTGACCAAGCACTGCAACAGCGTGTGGATCGTTGGACAGTCGATCAGGATGTATATCAAAAACCAAAATTCTATTGTTGTTCTGATCTGAAACAAACAGTCGGTGCTCATCTGGATCTAAGGCAATCCCATGGGCGCGTGTAAGTCGATTTGGCCCAAGTCCTTGTTCGCGGCTCTTAAAGTCAGGCTGTCCAATTACAATTTTCGCATTTGGGAAATCTACAAGTCTTGTTGGATCGATATCAAACACAAGAATACGTGAGCCGTCTTCCACAAAGAGTCGCTGTGTATCTTCGTCAACGATGATCTCAGAACCACTGAATTGCCTCTGCCCGGCACCAGATGTCATGGTCTCGAAGTCCGGCTGACCAATTACGTGGGTCGCTTCCGGATAATCTTGCATGTCATCAGGATGGACGTTGAAGACGAGAATACGGTTACGGTCTCGCACAAACAGTCGTTGGTAGATATTGTCCACCGCAAGACCAGTTTCAGCGCCACCCGCGCCGTCGGTACGATTAGTTGCAGACTGTCGTCGGCGACCGACCACACTTCTATGACCGATTACATGATCTGCTGTATGACGGACATGCTGGCCCTTCTCGTCTAACTGATATACGAGTATTCGAATGTTGCCTGGTTCTGGTACGAACATACGATGATTGACGCGGTCCAGCGCCACAGAACCTGGTCACCACACGCTATGGGAATTTGGTCCATTGTTTGTAACGCCCCCTCGAGGAGTTGGATTGCCCCATGGATCAAACTGGAGGAGCACGTCGCTTGCGGGTTGACCCGTCTGCTGAGCATGAACAGCTACTGAGGTTAGTGCAACAACGACAAGCGTAAAGACAAGCCAACGCAATCGCATGATCACTCCGATCTGAAAAATGGCAAAAAGCTTATGCCTTGCTCACAAATACCTTACCGTGTCCAACCATTGCAATTGTAGCCGAGAGAAATGCTATTAATGCAGCGATCACGACTTCCCTGCTGGAACGCCATCAGTCATTAGAAAAGTGATTATATGTAAAGAAACTACAAAAGTTACCAAATAACCCAACAAGAGCAGGTAAGATGTTAAATTCTTCATATGCCTACAATTCGACAACACTTTCTCTGGTTTTACCCGTATTGATCGTGTGACTACATGGGTAAAGATGATAAAGGAATGACTCGGCGCACCAAGCTATTTTTACGAACTGCGATCATGGGTATCGCTATGCTGATGCTAACTGCGGTCGTCCAAGTGAACGCGGATCGGCAATCGGCCCTAACAGGACTTGAAACATATCTTGCTGTAATGTTTCCTGAAGCTACTCGATTTACAGAAAACACAGGGAGTTCGCCGCACATTCAAGCGTTCCAGATTACAAATGACAGCGAGGAATTACTAGGCTTCGCGTTCTTAACCCTAGACATAGAACCACTTGAGCGTGGCTATGAAGGACCAATCGAAATGTTGGTTGGCCTAGATGTAAACGGCAAGCTCACTGGCGTCGAGATGATCAAACATCGAGAACCCTACGGGTATTTTTCAATTGATCTTCCAGAATTCACAGAGCAGTTCCTAAACAAGAGTATCTTGGATCGTTTTCGTGTGGGCGAGGATGTTGACGGCATCACGACCGCAACTATCACCGTCTCCAGTGCAACTCGCGCTATTCGTAAAAGTGCACGCCGCATTGCCTCGGCGTTTCTTGCAGGAACTAGCAGTGACGCACATTAAAACCTAAAAACCTATTGCTAGATCATGATTAACGCTTTAAAACAAATTTTCCTGGTTCTCGTAACTGTTATCGTGCTGTTCACCAGTCGGACTGTATCTGCAGAGTGTCCAACCTGGGACGAGCTTCATATGGATGACAGTCTTATCGAGTTAACCATTAGCGATCCCAGTATGGCCGGGCTGCGTATGTGGTTCGTTTATGTCAATCCACCGACGTTGGGACAATGCACGCTGGGACAGGAGCCCTACAACGAAGTTCGTGAAAGCCTGCTAAAAGATCCAAGCACGCAACATCTGTTCTGGGTCGGCCTAGAAGGTGACCTGTTAGATCTGTTTCGCACAGAGCGCTTTTATATGATCCAAGGCGATCAACGGCTCGATGTAATGCGTCGCCTTGATCTCACTCTCCCAACCGGCTTGATTCAGAATGGGCCAGCATTAAGCGGAGAGGCGCTTCTGCTATTCAAAGGTGTGATTGACTTTGCAGAACCAGTGACGATTTTCTATGAAGGCGTCATGGGTTCGGTGCCGGGCGAGTACTGGTTCTCTGAAAAATACGTCGACTCGAAGCACTAAGACTGGACACCTGAGATCTTTGGTCACAGGTTTATAGGAATTCACGATTAGTGAACAGGGATTCTACCAAGACTGATCAAATTAGCGAGAAGTTGGTATGCGCCGGTAGTACCTGCAGGCAATTGGCGCCAAAGCCCTAGGCCAACGTACATCCAACGACCAGCGCCCAGTCGAGCTTCAACCAAGGCGCCGCGCTTAGGCCCATCATTAAACTTAAACGAGTCTTCGATCTGAACAAGGTCAACATACTCTGGATCACGATCGCCAAGAAAGTATAAGCCACGCTCCTGTATCCAACCGTTCCAAGTATTTTCAGTAATTTGATTAGGTGTCATGAACACTGAATGTTCTGGCACGAGAATCTCAACCGGTGCGTGTTCATCGGTCACACGATTACGACTGACTTCCGCTGGATATGGCCCATACTGCACTGCATTGAAGCCTAACTTGTTGTATTGAACGATCACCGTGCCACCAGTCTTGACGTACTCGATCAAGCGATCATTATACGCAGTGAGATGACGATTTAATTCGTACGCTCGTACGCCAGTTATAATCACGTCGTAACTATGCAGGTCACCCCAAGCTAAGGTGTCCGCGTCAAGACGATCCAGTTTAGCGCCCAGTTGTTCAATCGCTACCGGCATCTGATCACCAGCACCCATCACGTAACCAACATTTAGGTCGGGAGCAACACGCACGTCGATTACCTTCAGTCTCGCCTCCGCAATTCCGACGAGATGCCTTCGCTGGATGTGAGGATACTCAACAACTTGAACATCTTCACCAAAGGTACCTTCGGCAGTCTGAACAGACGCTAGCATTTCGAACTCACCAGGCTTAACATCCGCCGCTGGCGTAATGACAAAACGCGCTATCCATTCTTCGTCCTGCCGCGTAAAAGTCACCTGGGCACTTGGTGGTGTTACTGTCCATCCAAGCGGCGCCTGGAGTGTGATTTTTCCTTCAATACCGCCAGTTCCGAGATTGGTAACGCTGACACGCATTTCTCGGTCACGTGGTTCTCCACGAAGTGGAACAATGACAATATCTGGCGAAATCTTAACCGCTAACTGAGGAACGACATGAAGTTCCATTCTTCGTTCACCGCTGAAGATGTTCTCCTCGTAGCGATGTTGAATGGGTAAGGTGACGCCAATTTGCTCACTGTCAAACTCAATGGAAAATGTCACGGAGAACGGTGATGGTTCGAACGCTGCACCGAACGGCACGTCTGACTTAAAAACATATCGAGCAGCGTCAGGGAGTCTTTCGAAATATGGTGTAGTGCTTACAGCATTGGCCGGTATTCTTAACTGCGAGTCGCAGGAATACACAGATTCACCATCTACGACGTCAGCTTGACAACCAATACCGCTATTATCAAAACCATTAAAAGTCACACCACGCACGTTAATGTCCGCATTCCCTCGATTTGCCACAAACGTCGAGACCTGAACAAGCTGACCGGCAGTCACCACGCCATCGTCGGCTAATGCTTCTAGTTTGATTTCGTGCGCTAAAAGCAATGCCCGCTCAAATTGAGCTTCTTTTTGCGCAAGCCTGAAATCAATTTCATACTGTGCTTCATCTGACAAATTCATCAGGCTGAGCTGATCACGCAATTTCCTCACGGCCGAAAGACCCGAACGAATTGGTTGACGTGTGGCTTCGACACCTTCGCTCTCAAACACCTGCAACGCATTTGCTGCATGCGTTTCAATACTCGTTAACTGAATCGTTAATTCGGATGGCGGGCTAAATCCAGCATACTGTCCAAGTTGAAGAATCGTTGTGTCGATTCCACTAAAAAAATCGTCCGAGGCTGTTTGATGGTCGACGGTTGATTCGGCTAGGCGATAGTAGGCCTTGTTGCTTTGTCCTGGAACCTCTAAGAGTTGCGGCATTCCTTGGCACTTATGCATGCTACGCGCTTCGCTGCCAATTTGGGCATAGGTGCGACCTAACAGTGAATCGTACCCGCCGGTATCTACAGCGACAATATCGTCACCTTGCGGTGGCCCTAGTCTCGCTTGAAATGGGGAACTGGCATTGAAATAGAACTTGCGTGCTTGCCAAGGACGAAGTCCTTCTTGTAACTGATCAGAAAAACGGGTTGCGTCTGCGGCCGCTCGAAACGCTTCTCGTGCAAGCAGCGCAGAGGCTTGGTGGTGCTGCCCAC
Source organism: Acidobacteriota bacterium (assembly GCA_003509065.1). Next base: position 64 of record DODG01000340.1, on the reverse strand, counting down.
CGCCAGCACCTGTGGGTCGCATGCCCACGATGACATCGGGCCGAAGCACACGAATCATACGAAC
>DODG01000301.1 GCA_003509065.1 Acidobacteriota bacterium | reverse complement strand
GGCAAGAAGCCAGTACCCGCACTGGACTGTTCGTGCAGACGCTCTTCACCACGGTCACCATAAAATCCGATCGCAGACGCCACAATCAACGTCTTCGGAGGTCGCTCGAGACGAGCGAGCGCTTCAGAGAGGTGGCGTGTGCCATGCACTCGGCTATCACGGATACGCGCTTTTCGTGCCTTCGTCCACCGGCCACCGGCAATGTTCTCACCGGCGAGATGTACCACGGCGTCGACCCCATCGACCGCAGCATCGGACAGGTCTCCACTTAGCGGATTCCAACTAGGAGTCGTCCTGTCGTTAGATGATCCACGTCGAAGTGGAATCACTTGATGTCCGTTGCTTTCAAGCAACGAAAGCAACGCCGACCCGATTAAGCCGGTCGCTCCGGTCATCGCTACGCGCATCTATCTGCCTCCATACCAAATATATTATCAGGACAAGCTACCGCTCATCGTGAACAGGACGCACTACTTAGAACGCTCGAACAAAACACCAATTTAAATGTGCCACCAAGAAAGCGGTAGAATAGTAAATTCTTGAGCGATTGCGTCAAGTGTCAGGTCAGGATACGATCATCACGAAAAGTCGCTTCGGCGCGTTCGTCAACGTAGGAGATTCAAAATGATGTTTAAGAACAGGCTGTACTGCAGTACAGCAACCATCTTGTGCATGGTCACCCTCGGATGTGGGCAGCCGGTTCCGGAAGAACCCACTCCCGCGGCATCCGAAACGACTATGCCCCAGTATCAAGTCGATCCATTCTGGCCGAAGCCGCTACCCGACGCCATGCTCATTGGAGAAATCGCAGGTTTGGCGGTTGATGCCCAAGACCACGTCTGGGTCTTTCACCGTCCTGGCAGTCTCAGTGAAGACGAATTGGGTGCAGCTCAAGACCCGCCAGTTTCGTTATGCTGTAACCCAGCTCCGTGGATCGTGGAGTTTGACTCCGATGGAAATTACCTGCGTGGTTGGGGTGGCCCAGATGAAGCATACGACTGGCCTGAGATTGAACATGGGCTTTTCGTCGATCACGAAAACAACGTGTGGTTGGCCGGGGAAGATACCAATGACCACCAAGTCTTGAAATTTACGGCGGACGGTGAGTTCCTCCTCCAAATTGGACAACGAGGACAAACCGGAGGCAATGCCCACACGGAATTTTTAGGACACCCCACTGACATGGAAATTGATCCAGAGACGAATGAAGTCTTCGTGACCGACGGCTACTTGAATAGACGCGTCATCGTATTTGACGCCACCACCGGTGAGTACAAGCGTCACTGGGGCGCCTACGGCAACGAACCCCAAGATTTCCCTGCTGGAACCAGCTATTTGGCGGGAAGGTATCGCCATGCCGGACCTGATGGCGAATTACTCGACTCTGGTTTCTTTCCACCAATCGCTCCAGATCGACAGGACGCGGACACCGGCGCAGCATTTGATCCGAATGGTTCTCCTTCACAACAATTCAACATCGTTCACGGAGTTCGCTTAACAAAGGACGGCCTTGTGTACATCGCGGATCGCACCAACAGTCGAGTACAGGTCTTCCAGCGAGACGGCACGTACGTGGACGAAGTGGTCATTGCAAAAGCCACCATGGGTGAAGGTAGCGCGTGGGATGTGGACGTGTCTCCGGACGAACAACAGACGTTCCTATACGTCGCCGATGGTACAAACCAACGGGTCTGGATCGTACAGCGGGCCACCCTGGAAGTCCTCGGCTCATTTGGCCGTCGTGGCCATGGCGCTGGTGAATTCCACTGGATTCACCGATTGGTTGTTGACTCCCAAGGGAACCTTTATACCGGTGAGGTCAACCGAGGTCGACGCCTTCAAAAATGGGTCTTGGCAGAAGACAACACAGCGACTGAATAATCCGTTCCTTCGATCTAATTCTGGAGTTTGAAATGCTTCGAAACTTATTGGTACTCATTGCAACTTGCCTCTTGGTTACGCTGACGAGTTCCGCCTGGGCTCAATCAGGTGTGTTTGGATCCCAACATCACAAGTACCGCGTGGTCACGGTGGTGGAAGGACTGGAGATTCCCTGGTCCATGACGTTTCTTCCCGACGGTGACATGCTCGTCACCGAACGTCCAGGGCGGCTCCGTATCGTACGAAACGGTACCCTCTTACCCGAAGCTGTAGCCGGTGTGCCAGCGGTGCATGCCGAGGGTCAGGGTGGCCTATTCGAGGTGATGACCCATCCCAACTTTGCGTCGAATCACTTGCTATACCTGACTTATGCGAAACCTAACGAAGGCGGGTCCACGACGCGGCTGATCCGTGCCCAATGGGAGAACGACCAGCTCACAAATGTTGAAGAGATTTTTGAAGCAGCCTCACAAGGTCGCGGGCACTATGGAGGTAAGCTCGCATTCAATCAAGAGGGCTTTCTCTTTCTCACGGTGGGCGATCGACAGGCGCCTCCAACCGGCAACTTGGAAGAACACCCGGCCCAAGACACTTCCAACCACCACGGAACGACGATACGACTGCATGACGACGGTCGTGTGCCTGAAGATAACCCGTTTGTCAACGAAGCTAATGCGCGCCCTGAGATCTGGAGTTACGGCCATCGCAATCCACAAGGCCTGGCAATCCACCCAGAAACTGGAGACATCTGGACTCACGAGCACGGCCCCCAAGGAGGCGATGAACTCAACCGGGTACAACCTGGGCAGAACTATGGCTGGCCCGTGATTGGGTACGGTGTGAACTACGGCAGTGGCCTAGCAATTCATAACAGTACGCTTCTGGAAGGTCTGCAACACTCAAACCACGTGTGGGTTCCATCAATTGCAGCGTCCGGAATGTTGATTTACACAGGGCAACATTTTCCAGAATGGCAAGGTAATATTTTCGTTGGAGGTTTAGCAGGCCAGCAACTGGCACGTCTGACGCTGACGGCAGACAACCAAGAAGTCGAACAAGAAGAAACCTTACTGCAAGGACTTGGGCGCATCCGTGACATTCGACAAGGCCCGGATGACTATATCTACATAGCGACCGAGGGTAGAGAGGGTGCATTAACACCGATTGTCAGATTGGAACCTGCGGAATAACGATGACGCCCCTCTTTTCAAAATTCGTTAGTACTGATTATTTATGGACCTTATCTAGGAGGCTCTAATGAAAGCATCTGTAATCGTCTTAGCTCTTATATTCGTTAACCCGTTTCTGATTCAGTCAACGAGCGCGCAGCAAGACTGGAGTCATGAACATGCCTTTCCTGACTCGCTCATAAATGCCGTCTTACCTCTGCCGGAAGATTTACGAGAGGGTGCAACTGTCCTCGTTTACCATCCGGACACGGGTGAACGCGTTGTCATTCGGCAGGGCTCCAATGCCATCGAATGTATTCCAGGGAATCCTGCGGACACCAGATGCTTTAATCAGGTGATGGGGCCCGCTAATGACCTCCGAGCAAAACTTCAAGCAGAAGGTAAATCAAATGAAGAGATCGCCGCGGCGTTAGGTGCAGCCCGCAAATCAGGCACTGTCCCAACAGCACCGTACGGAACGATGATGTACCTGTTACGACACAACGACAACCAGATCAAATTACTTTGGGTGATGCTCGTCCCCAACGCAACACCAGATTCGATTGGTGTTTCGACCACGAGTCAACGGGACAATGCTCTGCAAGGTCACGGGATGCCATGGCTAATGCGTGAAGGCACGCCAGGTGCGCACATTATGATCCCTATTAACAACACACCATTATCCAGCGGGTATGTAAATCAGTAGACGGTAACGTACACGCAGCAACAGCGCCGATCTCTGGAGTGGCGTGTCATTTCTGCACTAACAAATCCGGCCGAGTGACCCATCCATCGGATGCGCCATTCGGCCGGATTATTCGAGCTCTAATACTCAGTGTGTAACAACAGACCTTACTGCTGAGCGCCAGCAGCTTCGGCCAAACCCTCTAGAACCTCCTTGGCCTGCAACACTTCCGCATTCTCGATTACAGACATGTCAACGAATTTTTCTAGGTCGGCCACCGCCGCATCATCCTGCTCTACCTTCACGTAGGCCATCCCACGCCGGAAATAAGGGCCCGCTGAATCGGGTGACTTTTCTATCGCCACGCTGAGCAGGGCAATAGCTTGGTCAAAATTTTCAGCTGGGATTAGCGTATTCACAGCCACACCAATCACCGTTGTAACAACGGGACGGCCGAACATTCGAGGACCGATAGCATTCAGGTAGCTATTCATCCGCTCATAGTCACCGAGCTGTGCCGCGCTATCTACCCCCTGGATCCTGACATTGGTCTCGTTTCGTGGATTCGGCAGGGCCGCACCCGAAGCCGCCTCCGCTGCGGCGCCAGCTAAAAACGCGTCAATATGCGTCAGCGCCTCCGCGTGCATCCCGTCTTCCTGGTACGCGGTTGCGATGAGCTGATTTACATTCCACTGCATTGGCAGTGCAGCCAGCAACCCGAGAAGTGAATTCCGAGCATCGGTATAATTCCCAGCT
>DODG01000109.1:1844-10563 GCA_003509065.1 Acidobacteriota bacterium | reverse complement strand
GGGCAGTTGTTCCAGAGGTGAGGTCTCCGGTTGATGTTGGCAGTTTGAGTTGCAACGATACTTCCGTTAGTCGGGTTGTGTTGGTGGAACCAGGCTTGCAAGTCAACGGTGCCATTGATCTTGTGACGTTGGTAAAGCAAGGTCGTCCAGACTCGTTAACTCTTGCTGTTGGTCCTGAAGGTGGATGGACAGCCGCTGAGATCGAGAAACTTGGCAATGCGCAATTTATTCCTTTGACACTTGGAGTCCGAACACTGCGGGCTGCGGCGGCGCCGGCTGTCCTGATTGCGGCACTGCTTTCGCACTGGGGCGAGTTCTAAGAGTCTTGGTTACAATAGCCAATTGAGCGCTAGATTGATTGACTGTATATAAGAGGATTTAGCCTACTGTTACAGATTGCTCCGACCTCTATACCTGGGCAATAGTTATTGCGATCTCTTAATTGGTTTGAATTCTCAGGTGCTTTTAAGGTCATATCTTTATCCATATAGATAATCGTAAAGATGCCGCGCATTTGGCCTGAGCTATTAGCTGGGGCTCTATGGTACATCCAGCCACTGTGGAAACTGATTTCTCCAAGATCAAAAGGTGTGCAGTTTACGTCGTGCTTATTCATTGCTGTTTGAATCACTTGTTCTGAATCATCACTTATTGCCAGATCGCGAAAACGTTTATCAGTGTGTGAGCCAGCAGCAAAGCTTAGTGGTGCCATTTCTAGTGTTACCGCCTGAAGAGGGATCCAGGCGGTAGTGGTTTTGTTAGTTGCTAGGGGCCAGTACTGCTGATCGGCGTGCCATGGGGTGAACCCACCTGTTTGTTCTTTAAACAAAGCTTGGTCGTGGTATAGGCGGACACCACCAACCTCCATCAGTTCTGTAGCAATTGCTGCGAGTCTTTTGCCCATGACAAATTCTGTGACTTTTCTAGAGTATCTCCAGAGGTTTATGACCTGGATGAAGGCTCTTGAATAAGTATCTCTTTCGTCCATGGGAAGGGTGTTGGTATTGAGTTCAAGCGTTTTCCCCCAGATCTCCTCTTTGTAGTGGGTAAGTGTTTCAGGCGAGAGAACATTTTTTAGCTTGATAAACTCATTGGTGCGATAAAAATCAAGTTGTTGATCCGTCAGTTCGAAATGACTATCAATATCTATCAATTCACTCGCATTCATCTTTCGATCCTCAAAACATTATTAAGTCTTTAGCAATGCTTCTCGACGTTCTGGTTGCTGGATAGCGTTAGTAGCGGCGGTCCTTCCAGTGTTTAGATCGCGTTGCCAAATTAGCCCAACCCATTCATCTTCTACCTGTTCGTGCACGAGAACCAGGTACGGTTCCAATGCTACTAGCACATCCGGACTTTCCGTTTTGGTTATGCCACTACAAATTAGGTATCCACCAGAAACGACGAAACTACTGATCCTCAAGGAATGACTGGAGAAAAAAGCCCCAGTTAGATTTGCCACGACCACATCGGCCGATGATTCCGAGGAAGTCTGGATAGTACTGACGTGAAAGCTGACATTCCTTGCCGTTTCATTCAAAGTAAGGTTGTGTGCTGCTGTTGCTATAGCCGTAGCATCTCGATCGAGACCTCGGACACTTGTGGCTCCAAGCGTACTAGCAACTATAGCAAGAACACCAGACCCCGTACCTAGGTCCAACACCGTCCGTGCGGTAAGGTCGAGTCGTTGAAGACCATGTATACACAGACGTGTTGACGCGTGATGACCAGTCCCAAATCCAATTGATGGCTCGATAATAACCGTAAGTGGATGGTTTGTTTTGGAAGCATCTCTAGAAATAGACGCTGGGATATCCCATGGTGGTGCGATGACGATCTGTCCGATTCGGACCGCGCGTAGTTCTGCCTGTGAGCGTTCCGCCCATTTTTCATCCTGGACATTAATTGGCAAGGATCTAACGGTAGAAGTTTCTTGGTTGCGATTCAAGGCAGTGTTGGCTTCATTCCGATCGGTGGAAGTTGAAAAAAAGACCCGCCAGTACATAGAGGAATCCTCTACGAGACCGGTTGGCTTGAAATCATCCAGCAAAAGCAGCACTAACTCCTGCAGTCGTTTAGCTTGCCCAATGTGTGCAGGGAAGTAGAGCGCCAGGGCCGGCCAATGATCAGCCAAAAATGTCTTTCACGCGATCAATGAAGGGACGGTTTGAGCCTAGGTTTTCCTTGTCGATCGGTTCCACCTTTTGCTTGATCATGGTCTTGCTAAGTTTCTCGATGAGTGACCGTTGTTCCTTAGTGAGTTTATCTGGCGTGCCGATCTGAACAGCCAAGAATAAGTCTCCGGGTTTTCCTCCATTAACCTCTGGCATTCCCTTACCTCGGAGCCGGAATCTGGTGCCTGATTTTGTTGCACGTGGGATGGTTATTTTCGCGTCACCATTTAAGGTCGGTACTTCAATAGTACCGCCCAAGACCATGGTGGGATAATCCACGGGTACCTCGCAGTACAAGTTATCACCTTCCCGGATAAAAAATGGATGCTCATTAACGTGCACGACAACGTACAGGTCACCTGGCGATGCACCTTGACCTCCGAACTCACCTTCACCACTTATCCGAAGACGCTGACCCGTGTCGATGCCGGCTGGAATCTTGACTGTGAGTTTACGCTCGCGTGAGGTTTTCCCGCGGCCTTGACAGACTTGGCACGGCTTTGTGATTACTCGTCCTGCGCCCCGACAATGACCACACGTGCGGGCAACGGTCAAAAAACCTTGTTGATAGTGAATTTGTCCTCGTCCTTTGCACTTAGGACAAGTTTCAGGCTGAGTGCCAGACGCGGCACCTGAACCACTGCAGTGCTCACAGGTTTCATCTCTCGGAATTTGCAACGTCGTTTCCGTACCAGCAACTGCATCGTCAAACGAAATTTCGAGATCATAACGTAGGTCAGCACCACGCTGTGGTCCTCGACGTCGACCACCACCAAATACATCACCGAAACCAAAAATATCACCGAGTCCACCGAGGATGTCATCGAAGCCTGAGAAGACAGTTGGATCGATGTTTGACGAACTCGGGGAGGCGTCGAGACCTGCATGGCCGAATCGATCATAGATGCCACGTTTTTGGGGATCAGCAAGAACCGAGTATGCTTCAGCAGCCTCCTTAAACTTTTCCTCAGCAGCGTGATCGCCAGGATTTCGGTCAGGATGGTACTTTAGTGCCAGTTTACGGTAGGCGCTCTTAATGTCTTGCTCGTCAGTGCCTTGCGCTACTTGGAGTACTTCGTAGTAGTCTCGTTTACTCACGTTTAGCCACTTTCACCATCGCTGGACGGAGTAGGCGATCGCCAAGCAGATAACCTCGGCGTACTTCCTCAATGATCTCACCATCTCGATGGTCAGCACTTGTCTCGTGGGCGACAGCTTCGTGAAAATGTGGATCGAAATCCACACCTGCGGTCTCAAGCGGTGTCACCTGGTGTTTCTGTAATAATTCCATCAATTGACGATGGATGAGTTCAATGCCGTCTCGGTAAGTTTCTACTTTCCCTAGTTTTGTATCGACCTGTAGCGCTCGTTCCAAGTCATCAATGCTTGGTAGGAGTTGCTCCAGCAGGTCGATTGCTGCATAGTTAGCGAGATCGCGGCGCTCGCGATCAACGCGCTTTCGATAATTATCAAATTCTGCAGTCTTGCGAAGTAGCTGCTCGCGGTATTCATCACGCTGACGTTCGGTTTCAGCTAGAGGGTCAACCGGCACGCTAGTCGTTTTAGCAGGCTGCTCCTCATTTTGGTTCCCTTCTCCTCTTGGTTCAGATTCCAAACTGGCCTGGTCTTGGTTTTCGACCATTGAGGTATCGCCGTCCTGCGTGTTTTTTGACATTTTAGACTTTAGATCGTCGGTCATTGAGCCTCGTTCAGTTAGCGGCCGTGCCTCTTTGTATAGGAATCAAAAGTCTACTTACTGAGCGTGAGACACTGTCGACGGCAGCGATGTTCTGTGAATAATGCATTCGACGCGGTCCTAATATCCCAACGCAACCGGTTTGATTGCCGTCAAAATACGTCGACGCAATTAAGCTAAAGTTTTGAAAGTCTGGTAGTGAATGTTCGGCGCCAATAATTATCGTTAATCCTTGTCCATCCACATATCTTTTTAACAGTTTTACAAGTTGTTTCTTTTCCTCAATAAGTTCGAATAACACCTGTAATGTTGGCATCGAAATGCGGTCGTCACCCTCAACAACATTGTTGAGCAGTAATGAAACTCCTTGGACGAACAGTGCGTTACTTGGCGTCATGTTAGTGAAGGCCACTCGCGCTAATCGCAGCGCTAGGGTAGTGGCACTATTGGGTCGGGCCTGCTCCTCCTCGAAATGATTCGCAATGCCCTTGCGTACCTTTGCAAGAGATAAACCGGCAAATTCTACGTTAAGATAATTTGCTGCTTGTTCTAGATGTTCTACTGCGACATTCTCATTCAGGTTTACTATTCTGTGCGAGATATAACCAGTAGCTGAGACCAGCACGACAAGAATACGTGTGCTTTCAAGTCGAACAAAATCAATATGTTGAAACGCCGAATTTTCATTTGGTGTTGCTAGCGCAAAACCCAAAACGTGTGACACGCGAGACAATTCATACGAAACGCTCGTTAGAACATCTTCAATGGTTCCCTGGCGTAACCGTGTTTGGACTTGCTGCGGCCGACGTATTTTTCGTCGATCCCGAAGCAATAAGTCGACATAACATCGATAGCCAAGATCCGTAGGTACACGTCCGGAGGATGTATGAGGTCTCGTGATGTAACCGAATTGTTCCAGCTCAGCCAAAGCGCTCCGGACGGTTGCCGACGAAACACCGAAGCCACCGTGTCGTGCTAGCCACAGTGATGATATTGGCTCGCCACATTCGATGTATGCACGCACAAGCGAAACTAGAATCGCTTGTGACCTGTCGGAGACTTCTTTATTTTGGCGCGTGGCGCGCGATCGACTGGGCGTCACGATGAAGTTCCGTTAGTTGATTGATCTACTTTCCAATTTAGCACACTAGGACGTCTTTAGATTCTTCGGTGTCCAGCGCATTGATTGCACGGTTGAGTCGTCACCGGATTTACCAATGTTTACCTTTCCGTACTTTACAGCGATCAATTCAGCAAGAATACTTACTGCAATTTCCTGCGGCGTTACGGCGCCGATGTCGAGTCCAATCGGGGCATGAACGCGCTGTAGACACTCGCTTGGCATCGACTCACTTGCTAGTTCTTCAAATATTTTTACAACTTTAGCCTTGCTGCCAATTAAACCAAGGTACCGCAGGTCGCGTGCGGCTAAAGCGCGAAGTGCATCTAGGTCGTGTCGGTGTCCACGAGTGACAATCACCGCGTAAGAGTATGGTGGTAATTCAGTTCGATGGAGCCAGTCGGGGACCGAATCGACAATTATTTCCATAGCATCTGGAAACCGTTCAGCGTTAGCAAATTTTTGGCGGTCGTCAATTACGTGAATCTGGAAGCCCACAGAGGCTGCAACGCGAGACAGTTGGTATCCTACATGTCCAGCACCGATTATGTACAGCGGTGGCGCAGGTTCGATTGGATCGATGTACACTTCCATTTCTCCACCACAGACGAGGCCAGATTCCTCTGCAAAATCGTCCGTTAGTTCATATCGTTCTAATACAGGTTTCCGAGTTTCTAACACGTTACGTGCTTTCCAGAACGCATCGTGTTCGTAGCAACCACCCCCAATAGTCCCTACTGTTCGGCCGTCCGAGAACACAAGCATCTTCGCACCAAGACGCTGGGGTGTTGAGCCTTGCACCTTAACAATTGTAACTAGGGCTGCCGGCTCGCCGTTTTTCAGTGCTTTCGCAATTTCTTCGAAAACGTCTTGGCTCATATCACAATTAAGTCTGATAGTTTGGGCTGAATAAAGTTCCCTCCCAAGCGGTGTCCTAATTATATCAGGCGGAAGACCCCCCTTGCGTAGCACGTATATTGGTGTGGAACGCTAAGGCGTAAAGACTGAATGTTGCTTGGGTGCTATTGAGAGTTCATTTACCAGTAAATCTATAAATGTAGGTCCATACAAATTGAGAAAATAAACGAATCCAACGGCTCGTTCTTGAGGGTCACCGTGCGGGAATAGTTGCGCCTGTGCCCGAAAGAATTGCCGTCTTAGGGTTGCATCCTTTCGTTTTGTTGCATTTAGAATTTTTTTATGAAGATTGTGGAGATCACGCTCTATCCGGTTGAGCGTTGACTGTGTCGCAGCAGTTAAAGTGGGATCAATAGTTGGTACTGATGCGATTAAATCCTTCATACTTTCTTGGACAGAGCTTCCAACAGATTGCATAGAGTGTTCCACTGCAGAAGGTAATTGACCTTCAAGAAAGTGGTTCAGGGCAGCTTCATCTCGAGGCTGTAGTGTTTCTATTGGAAGATTGGTGCGTGACAGGAAACGTGCAGTTGCGGAATCAATAATCGTGGCTGATGCACGTGGATAGATCAACGGCATTGGTATGCCAAAGTACTTGTATATTTCGCGAAGCTGCCCGAAGTAGCTAAGCTCATTTGGCCCGGACACATAACAAACCGTCGGAAATAACGTGTCCTGCACGAGAGGACGTAACAACACGTTAGGGCTGAATCGTTCAGGGTGCGCCAATACTTCGCTGACGAGTTCGTCGGTGCTATATAAATGTTTTCCAACTATAAACCCGCCATCATTTCGTCGAATCGTTTGCCGAGTTGAGTCGATGCGAAACAGATTGACGCTGTCAGGTTGAGGTTTGACTTGCGCGTGGTATCCGCAAGCCGTAAGTTGAGAACCGGCCGTCGCCGCCAAGGCTGCTGTGTGGCCTTTTGCGCGCACTTCTTTTTCAAACACTCCAGCCACTAGATGTTTCGCTGAGGAATCTGAGCCATCGAAGACAACAAGTCCTCGTTCTCCTAAGAAAGTTTCCAACCAGCGTCCGAATGCCTCGGCTACGCCACGTCCTTCAACATAGGTGTCCTGTAGTTGACCGATTAATTCGTCAGTGAATTCGGTCGGAGTCAGTGAATCCTTAAGTTTTTTAATTACCTCTTTAACATCCGGCCCAATTTGTAGTGAAGCCACTGGGATTGTACCGGCGCCAGGCGGTGGGTTGAGTATGATGTTTGTATGTTCCAATTCAGTATTTAAAACATTGCAAGATCCAATTTCTTCCCAGTCATGATCTTCGGAGTCGATCCAAAATATCGGGACTGTCGGCACCTTATGTGCCTCAGCCATCTGTTCAGCGAGTTGGAGAGCCGTGATAGCTTTTAGCAGTGTGAAAAGGGGACCACCAAAGAGTCCTGCTTGCTGGCCCGTGACGATCGCTACACTGTTAGGTTTACGGAGCCGTTGGGTTGCAGCTAACGCTGCAGGAGGCGCCCCTCGTTGATGCTGTTGAGTTTCTAGGATGTTGGCTATCGTTTCGGTGTCTTGCCCATGGTTGACTTGTCCTGTGATCCTCGTATGCCAAGCCTCGCTGGACATTGGATCACCAGTAAAATAGGCCGACAATTTTGAGAAATCGTAGGAGTAGTCCAACGCGAATCGTCGGATCCACGAAAATTGACGAGAGTCTACTAAAGTACGCTTAGAGGACGACACAGCAGTTTCCAGTTTAGAGTACGCAAAATCTAACTGTTTCAGACGGTCGTTAGGGTGTCAAGAATCCTTAGATACACCTGTGCGTCAGTGAAGCTAATGATTTCACGATCATTGCACGTCGTTCCGTGTTAGCATTTTCATTACTTCTTGGAGGAGTACCTGCACTGACGCCAGAAGATACGAGTTTATACTCCCAACCTAGTGTGTTTGGCCCATATTGGGTGCTGCACCCAATTGGCGCAGGTGTTCTTATTTCCATTTTTCGAGCCTACGATTCCAATCAAGGGCGGCGAGTAGCTGTCGAAGGGATGCGTTGATGACTAAGGCCATCTTAGCGCTTGAGAATGGTACATGCTATGAAGGAGTTTCGCTCGGTAAACAAGGGAAAGCTTCTGGTGAAGTTGTATTTAATACGAGTATGACCGGATACCAAGAGGTGTTGACCGACCCTTCATACTCCGGCCAAATGGTTGCAATGACTTGTCCGCAGATTGGAAATTATGGGGTTACAGACAGCGACCATGAATCGCGTGGCCCACAAGTTGCGGGCTTCATTATGCGCGAGGCTTCACCAATTGCTAGTAATTGGCGTGCTTCGGACACATTGCACAATTATCTTGAAGAACATGACATTGTTGCAATTACTGACGTTGATACGAGATCTTTAACCCGGTTGTTGCGCTCCAGTGGAGTCATGCGAGGCATCATTACAACCGACGCCTTGCGTGTTGAGCAGGCCATAGAAGAGGCAAAGACGATTGCTCCCATGGAAGGTTTAGATTTGGTGCAACACGTTACGTGTCCAGATCCATTCATCTGGCGAGACGATATGGATCTAGGGAACAGTTCTGAAGTGGGTGATTTTACATTAATAAATGAGCGTTCAATCAAGCAGCGTTTGCGGATAGCTGCATATGATTTTGGAATGAAGTGGAATATTTTACGACGCTTGACAGCCTACGGCTGTGATGTGCATGTGTTTCCAGCGACTTCTCCTGCAAGCGACTTACTTGCCATCGAACCCCACGGCATCTTTCTGAGTAACGGTCCTGGTGATCCGGCGCCGCTCGACTATGCTGTTGCGAACGCGCGCGAACTGATAGCCAG
>DODG01000109.1:0-1472 GCA_003509065.1 Acidobacteriota bacterium | reverse complement strand
CTGGGTGGAAAAACATACAAATTGAAATTTGGTCACCGAGGCTCCAATCATCCAGTCAAAAATCTGGCAACCAATCGTATCGAAATTACGTCACAGAACCACGGCTTTGCAATCGATTCAGATTCATTATCATCAGATGTGGAAGTAACTCATGTCAATCTTTACGATGGAACCGTCGAAGGGTTAAGGCACACGACGAGGCCGGTGTTTGCTGTGCAGTACCATCCCGAGGCATCTCCTGGTCCACACGATGCCGACTATCTTTTTCAGGATTTCATCGACGCGATTGAGTCTCGATGCTGATTGTGTTACTGACGTTGCTTGCTTCTTTATGCGACATAGGTTTATGTCTAGTGCCAATGGGGGAGACCTATGCCCAAACGTAATGATCTGAAACGCGTCCTAGTAATTGGTGCAGGTCCGATCGTGATTGGGCAAGCCTGCGAGTTTGACTATTCAGGCACGCAAGCCTGTAAGGCGTTGCGGGAGGAAGGTCTTGAAGTTGTTTTAGTGAACTCAAATCCGGCCACTATCATGACCGATCCAGAGATAGCTGATCAGACGTACATAGAGCCACTGACACCAGAGGTGCTGCGTCAAGTGATCGAAAAGGAACAGCCTGATTCGCTGTTGCCAACGGTTGGTGGCCAGACCGCTCTTAATCTCGCCGTCACGCTTGGTGAGGATGGCACGCTCGCCAAGTATGGTGTGGAACTGATTGGTGCCTCGGTGGAGGCGATTAAAGTAGCTGAAGATCGGCTGCAATTTAAGGATGCAATGCGTTCGATCGGCGTCGACGTGCCGACGAGTGCTTACATTCGGTCGTTGGATGAGGCCTTGGAAGCAGTAACAAAGATAGGATTTCCAACGATTATTCGACCTTCATTCACTCTTGGTGGTGTCGGCGGTGGAATCGCTTATAACGTTGAGGAACTACGTGAACTTGCGGCACGTGGCCTTGAGCTGAGTCCAGTTAGTGAGGTGTTGTTAGAGGAGTCGGTGATTGGTTGGAAGGAGTTCGAACTTGAAGTGATGCGTGATGGAGCCGATAACTTTGTTGTGATCTGTTCCATCGAAAATATTGATCCGATGGGGATCCATACTGGTGACAGTATTACTGTTGCGCCTGCTCAGACTCTCACTGACAAAGAATATCAGCGCTTACGAGACCTTGCTAGAAGGATCATTCGTCGGGTAGGTGTGGAGACTGGCGGTTCGAATATCCAGTTTGCTGTCAATCCTGATAACGGGAAGGTCGTGGCGATCGAAATGAACCCACGAGTTTCTCGCTCGTCCGCGCTAGCTTCCAAGGCCACAGGATTTCCAATCGCAAAGATTGCTGCGAAATTGGCACTGGGTTACCGGTTGGATGAAATTCCAAATGATATTACTCGGCTCACTCCTGCCTCATTCGAACCCACAATCGACTATGTTGTGGTGAAGATCCCACGATGGACATTCGAAAAGTTTCC
>DODG01000036.1 GCA_003509065.1 Acidobacteriota bacterium | reverse complement strand
CTCGAAATCACTTGTTATTCGAAGACCTCTAACAATGACATCTGCACCGATTTCACGTGCGGCATTGACTGTTAAACCTGAATATGACTCCACTGAAACATTTGGCACATGTTTCACTGCTTCAGTAAACATTGATATCCGCTCGTCGACAGTGAACATTGTTCGTTTTGATGATATTTCAACAACACCTACTGTTAGGTGGTCGACGGTTTTTGATGCTCGTTCAACTATGTCGACGTGACCGTTGGTTACGGGATCGAACGTGCCGGGATAGATTGCGATTGACATCTATTCAACACCTGCGACTGATAGGAGTTTATTTGCCCGATACACCGATACTGCTGAATCACCGTAAAGTCTATGGGTCGATAACGTTAGACCGGGTAGAGAATCTGGCAACTTGGTCCTTTTTGAATGTTCGAGGAACGCAATAGCGCTTGGTGCAATCAATCCTGCTTCATTTACACGATCGAATAGAGGCTCAAACTCATTCAATTCGTAAGGGGGATCAACGAAAATCAGTTCGAATTCCCCTTCCAGTCTTTCGACTGCTTGAAGTGCTTTACACCTGTGCACTGTTCCTTTTAATGACAATTTGCGTCGTTCCAGAGTTTTTTTAATTTCATTGCAACGTTTTAAATTTTGTTCTACGAACGATGCGTTATCGGCACCACGCTGTAGAGCTTCAATTCCCAAAGATCCAGTTCCAGCGTAGATATCGAGTACTTGGAGACCATAAGGCCCAGCGGGACCTAGCATGGAAAACATAGCCGAGCGGACCTTTGACGTTGTTGGACGAAGAGAACTTGCACCTGTAGATCGCCTGAAATCCGAAGACTCCTTCTGTCTGTTTCTCATAGTGCCTTAGAATTCCGTATGGATTTCTTGATGAACTTTAGATGAAAGATGATTATTGTTTGGATTGCAGATTATTGACCATCGTCAGTCGTTACCGATTTTGGGCGATTTACACGGAATCGATATATTTATGCGATGGTTAAACTATCTGACGCTGAATATGAAGTGACTCTGGCTTAGAATGAAACGGTGCATCGATGGAAACATGTGGTTTCTAGAAGTACGCGCACAGTCGAATGATTCAACAAGCTGTCCGAATTGGCGGACGGGTTTTATCTGGCGTGTATTTGATCGCCATTTGGCCTCAATAAGTTAACCCCGAAAATATGACGAGAGAAAACCAGGCAAATCAACCTAATGGGCAATCTCAGGCGGCTGGTGAGCGAAAACTTATTGAAGATCGTTTGGCCAAGACGGCTGAGATCCGTTCCCGTGGCCTCGACCCTTATCCTCCCAGATTTAATCGAACCCACACGTCGGTAGAAGCCGTAGCTTTATTCCAATCTCTAGAGGAGGGCGACAGAGAGTCTGATTGTGGGACCCACACTGTTCGAGTGGCAGGGCGCGTGATGGCTCGACGAGGGCAAGGCAAGGCCTCATTTATTGACGTTAAGGATGGCCATGGGTCGATTCAAGTTTTTGCTCGTCAAAATACCATGGGAGATGAGTCATACGCGATTCTTGACTTACTCGATATTGGAGACATTATCGGTATAGAAGGCGTCGTAATACGGACTCGGCGAGGTGAAATTAGTGTTGAGGCACAAGTCATTACATTGTTGACGAAGGCTATTCGCCCACTTCCAGATAAATGGCATGGATTACAGGATCAAGAAGTACGTTTTCGCCAGCGCTACCTTGATCTCATATCTAATGAAAAGGCGATGCAAAACGCGTTATTACGATCTAAAGTCGTTCGCTCAATGCGGGATTTCATGCATCGTCGTGGATTTATAGAGGTTGAAACTCCGATCTTGGTCCCTATTGCTGCTGGAGCCCAAGCAACTCCATTTGCAACACACCATAACCAGCTAAATAGCGATTTGTATTTGAGAATAGCTACTGAACTGTATTTGAAGAAGCTGATAGTAGGCGGTATCGAACGGGTGTTTGAGATTGGTCGTCTATTCCGTAATGAGGGCCTTGATCATGATCATAACCCCGAATTCACTACTATTGAGAGCTACCAAGCTTATGCTGATTACAATGATGTCATGTGCATGGTGGAGGAGATGGTTTCTCAAATTGCGCAGGACACAACCGGTTCGATGATATTACCGGCGATACCCGAAAAACGACCAGAGATTGATCTGACTCCACCGTGGTCTCGTCTTGATCTGCGAGACGAAATCAGGAATCGTACGGGAATAGATTTTTTTGAAACACGTGATATTGAGTCACTTTCGAAGGGTATGCGAGAGTGTGGGATTCACGTTGAACCTGGATCTGATTGGGGTCGCTTGCTTGATAAAGTGATTTCCTCAGAAGTTGAGCCGAATCTTATCCAGCCACATTTTTTGATTGACTATCCGGTTGAAATGTCTCCACTTGCTAAGTGCAAACCGGGTTCAGCCGATATTGTTGAGCGATTTGAAGCGTTCGTCATGGGCACCGAACTTGCGAATGCGTTTACCGAACTGAATGACCCGGTTGATCAGCGAGAGCGTTTCGAGGAACAGGAACGTTTGCGGGAGGAATTTGAAAATGATGAAGCTGACCGTCTGGACGAAGACTTCCTGATTGCGATAGAACATGGGATGCCGCCGACTGGTGGTTTAGGCCTTGGAATCGACCGATTGACTATGCTGCTTGCTGGTGAAGAATCTATTCGTGAAATTCTGCTGTTTCCAGCTATGCGCAGCATGTGATTTAGGTATTCGAAGTAAAAGTATGGATGTGAATTTGTAGTGATAAATTTCCATAAGAGAAACGATTAATGCTTTCG
>DODG01000221.1 GCA_003509065.1 Acidobacteriota bacterium | reverse complement strand
TTACCCACTGATTATCATGGCGGTAAAACACCTCGTGCATCAAATTATATTAAGGAATTTCTTTGACCAAAAAATCTACTGAAATGACCCCAAACACCGCCCTCATCACCGGCATCACCGGCCAAGACGGCTCCTACCTTGCCGAATTTTTGCTGAATAAAGGCTACATCGTTCACGGCATCAAGCGCCGCGCTTCATCGTTCAATACGTCCCGTATTGATCACTTATATCGTGACCCGCATGCAGAAGGTGTGCGCCTCTTCTTGCATCATGGCGATCTGACCGACTCATCGAATTTGATCCGCATCATCCAGCAAACTCGGCCGGATGAAATCTACAACCTGGCCGCCCAAAGCCATGTGGCCGTGAGTTTTGAAAGTCCCGAATACACCGCCGACGTGGACGGCATGGGCACCCTGCGCATGCTGGAAGCCATCCGCATCCTGGGGCTGGAGAAGACCCGCTTTTACCAGGCCAGTACCAGCGAGCTCTATGGCCTGGTGCAGGAAACTCCGCAAAAAGAAACCACGCCGTTCTACCCGCGCAGCCCCTACGCCGTGGCCAAGCTCTATGCCTACTGGATTACCGTGAACTACCGCGAAGCCTATGGCATGTGTGCCTGCAATGGCATCCTGTTCAATCACGAGTCCCCGGTGCGTGGTGAAAATTTTGTCACTCGAAAAATTACGCGTGCCCTGGCGCGTATCAAACTGGGTCTGCAAGATCGTCTGTATCTAGGCAACCTCGACGCCAAGCGGGACTGGGGGCATGCCAAAGATTACGTGGAAATGCAGTGGTTGATGTTGCAACAGGAGCAACCAGAAGACTTTGTAATCGCCACCGGAGTGCAATACAGCGTGCGTGACTTTGTGAATGCCGCTGCCGAAGAGTTGGGTATCAAGGTGCGCTGGGAAGGCCAGGGCGTGGATGAGAAGGGTTATGACGCAGCGGGAAAATGCATCGTAGCGGTTGATCCTCGATATTTCCGCCCTACCGAAGTCGAAAATTTACTTGGTGATGCGACCAAGGCCAGAGAGAAACTGGGCTGGACACCCAAGATTACCTTCGGCGAACTCGTAGCAGAGATGGTTAGGGAAGACCTCAAGTCAGCCGAATGCGACGAACTGGTCAAACGCCACGGCTACAAATCCATGGACTACCACGAATAAAGCGTTTTGTCGTGAACATCAAACCAACGGAAATAACTCACAATGTTTAAAACCATTTCAAAATGCCGCATCTGTGGCAGCGAGCACTTGGCATCGGTAATGGCATTGGGTGAGCAAGCCCTAACCGGTGTATTTCCCCACTCGCGGTCAGAAAAAATTACAACTGGTCCAGTTGAATTGGTCAAGTGCTCTGGGGTGGGTGGATGTGGTCTCGTTCAGTTAAAGCAGAGCTATGACCTCAGCGAGATGTATGGAATGAATTATGGCTACCGTTCCGGACTCAATGCCAGCATGGTGCGTCATCTGCATTCAAAGGTAGCAAAAATTCTGACTTTGGATGTACTTGAGCCTGGCGATTTAGTGATTGATATAGGCAGCAATGACGCCACGACCCTGCGTGCTTATCCGGAAAATAATTTCCAACTGGTTGGCATCGACCCGACTGGCATCAAGTTCTCATCTTATTACCCTACAGAAATTGCGCTTATTGCCGAATTTTTTTCTGCCGACGTTGTGGCAAAGACACTGTCAGGCAAAAAGGCCAAAGTCATTACCTCATTCTCAATGTTTTATGATTTGGAAGACCCCATCGCTTTTGCGCGAGAAATTGAGGCATCTCTGAGTGATGATGGTGTCTGGATATTTGAGCAGAGCTATCTACCAGCAATGCTACGAACAAACTCGTTCGACACTATCTGTCATGAGCACCTTGAGTTTTACGCCCTAAAACAGATCAATTGGATTGCCGATAAAGCTGGACTAAAAGTATTGGACGTGGAATTCAATGACGTCAATGGCGGCAGTTTTTCAATCACGGCAGCCAAGATTAGCTCCAAGCGTCAACCGAATTCTGAGTGGTTAAACAAAATTCTTGAAGATGAAGTGGCGCTTGGACTTGACTCTACAAGAGCTTTCGATGGTTTCAAAATTCGCGTTGAAGAAGCTCGCATTGCGCTCATGAGTTTTCTCAGGGAAGCAAAGCAAAACGGTAAACGTGTTTGTGGTCTTGGTGCATCAACCAAGGGCAACGTTCTGCTGCAATATTACGGCATAGATGATAAATTATTGACTGAAATTGGCGAAGTCAACGAAGACAAGTTCGGGTCATTTACACCAGGAACCCATATTCCGTTGGTTTCAGAGGAGCAATTGCTAGCATCGAATCCGGATTATCTCTTGGTGCTGCCTTGGCATTTCAGAGCATTTTTTTTATCATCGCCGGCGATGAAAGGCAGGAATCTAGTTTTCCCTTTGCCTAAATTTGAGATTGTCCAAGTTTGAATGTCACACCCAAGCCATTCAGCTGGACAAAAAGCGCTCGCGATATCTTGCAGAAGGTCATTCTGCGCCAACAGTCGGTTAAGTTCCAAACAAAATGAAGCACTACACTAATCTGAGAAAAGGCTTTGAAACATGCCGCGAACCAAGGCACTAATTACCGGAATCACCGGAATGGTCGGCTCCCACTTGGCGGATTTCCTGCTAAGTGAAACCGATTGGGATATCTATGGGATGTGCCGCTGGCGCAGCCCGCTTGATAACGTTTCACATCTATTGGATCGTGCAAACCGAAGCGACCGGTTGAAGTTTCTATCCGCAGATCTGCGCGACTACATTTCGCTGCTGAATGTTGTGGAAGAGGTCCGACCGGACTACGTTTTTCATCTGGCGGCCCAGAGCTACCCTAGCACCAGCTTTACATCGCCATTGGATACCCTCGATACGAACATCCTTGGTACGGCTCGGCTGCTTGAGGTATTGCGGCGCTGTTCAGGAATCGATCCAGTTATACATGTGTGTGCGTCATCGGAGGTTTATGGACGTGTTCCGCGGGAAAAGCTCCCGATTAATGAGGAATGCAGTTTTCATCCAGCCTCACCTTACGCCATCTCCAAAGTAGGGACCGATCTTCTCGGGTGCTATCACACTGAAGCGTATGGTCAGAAAGTAATAACAACTCGTATGTTTACACATACCGGTCCACGGCGCGGCGATGTGTTCGCGGAATCAACTTTTGCGAAACAAATAGCAATGATAGAAGCGGGGCAGATACCGCCGGTTTTGAAGGTCGGTAATTTGGATTCGCTTCGCACTTGGGCAGACGTGCGTGATGCAGTACGAGCTTACTATTTGCTTGTGACTGTCAATCCAATTGCGGGGCAGTCCTACAACATTGGGGGCACATATTCTTGCACGATTCG
>DODG01000329.1 GCA_003509065.1 Acidobacteriota bacterium | reverse complement strand
GATCTTTTGTTGGGTAGAAACCCGAAGGACTTTGACGTCGGCACGTCAGCTCACCCTCATCAAATTAAACAGTTGTTTCGTAATTGTTGGATTATCGGTCGACGATTCCGCTTAGCGCACGTCAAATTCGGTCAGAAAACAATTGAGGTTGCAACCTTCCGACGACTCGTCACGCCAGGATCCGAACGTGATCCGGACACTGAACCGGTATCGGCCGAAACCTCACCTCAGGCAAAACAGGACCAGCTAAGAAACAGAATCATCCGTCGCGATAACACGTTTGGTACGCCAGAAGAAGATGCTTTCAGGCGAGACTTTACCGTGAATGCTCTTTTCTACGACATTGCAACCTCTGGACTCATCGACTACGTTGGCGGCTTAAAGGACCTCGACTCCCGCCTGATTCGTTGTATCGGGGATCCAAATGTGCGATTTCTCGAAGATCCAGTTCGGATGGTGCGTGCCGTTGCTTTTGCTGCTCGCCTGGATTTCAGGATTGATAAACTGGTGCTTGACGCTATCACCAAAAACCGAGGAGAAATACGACATAGCGCTCCTGCCCGCATGCTCGAGGAACTCTATAAGATCTTGCGGAACGGATCAGCGGAACGCACCTTCCGCAGTTTGGCGAGAGTCAACTTACTCAAATACATCAGCCCGGAACTCCACAAGCATCAGAACGACAACTTATGGCAATCACTCAGAGCGCTTGATACCTATCGCGCCAAGTTTCAGGCAGCACCTGATACGCTAACAAACTCGATTCTCCTTGGCAGCCTGATAGTCCCGAGTGGCCTCTTACCCCGACGTACACGACCAAGCGATACCGTAACACCGTTAACGCTCGGTGCACTCCCAATTGCTCGAGGGCAGGTTGACAAAGTGCAACAGATCATCAGTGTCCAAGCCCGCTTGCTTGATCCAGAACTACCGCAACACCTGCAACGCGCGCTCCTGAATCGAAAAATCTTACCCGAAGCTTTAAGTTGGATGGAAATTCAAAAGCACACCCCAGACGCTTTGAAACATTGGCGCGCACTGATGGCCAGCAACCGAACTCAGACGTCCCCAAAGGGAGTTCGGCGAAGGCGACCTCGGAGACATCAACGCAGAGGTCGTGGCAAGACTCGTCCGTCTACATAATCACGGCTGATCGTTACTAAATCAAGCACCGAGCAACATTGTAGTTACCTTGGTAAAGGATAGAAAAATGCCTAGAAGCGTCACAAGGATGAAGGCTAGAGCTAAAAGGGTCATTCCGTTGCCCTCACGCTCCTCATCAATAAAGCCCATCAAATGCGCACCAATCCAGCCGCCCGCAAAACCACCAGCATGCGCCCAATTATTGACATTCGGCATTAAGAATCCAAACACAAAAAGTACGATCGCCCATTGCCAGAGTTGTTGCGACATCAGTGAACTACCTCGGCGTTTACCATAGACAATGAGTGCAGCCAGGAGACCAAAGATGCTGCCCGAGGCCCCAATTGACGGTGCGGGACTAAAGCTATTGGAGAGGAGGAACCCAAAAGCACCAGCGACCGTGAACAACACGAACGTCCTCGCTGGACCATAGACCTCAATCGCTACCGGACCAAGGTTTCTAATCCACATCACGTTGAAGACAATGTGTAACAAGCCACCGTGCAAGTAGATGGCAGTAAACATCGTCCACCACCAGCCTAATTGCCAAGCAAGACCACCGGTCATACCCAATTGATACAGCGCGCGTGTGCCAGGCGATAGGAGGGACATGAGACCGCGCGGATTGGTGATAGCCTCTGGCTGAAGCAGCAAGGCCACTCCGAACAGCGCGACACAGGTCGTGACAATTGCCGCAATCATGTCGAGACGGCGCCCAATGAGCGACTGTAGCACCGGAGCAAGGCCGTACAAGCCCGGTCGCCACGCGCCACAGAATGGACACGTCGGCTCATTCATACCAACGAGCTTTCCGCATTTACAAACTAAGGAACCTTGGTTCTGCCGCATGGTAAGCACTCACGGAACAACGACCAGAACGGTGAAGGAAACCGCGACCTATTCCGACAAATTTGGAACCGCTAGAGACCAGCGCCTATCCGAAAGCCAACATACACTTCACGGCCCGGGGCTGGTTCATAATACCGTCGGCCGAAGGCATTCGGAATAGTGGAAGCGTTGTACCGCTCGCCGAACAGGTTGTCGATGCCGAAAAACGGTCGCACGCGAACACCGTTCCATTCAGTATCCCAGCCCAGTCTGACATCCATCACCTTGTACGACCAATTAGAAGCCGTGTTGGCATTGTTCACGGAATAGGCATCCACCCACCGAAACTGTCCAATAGCTCGCAAGCCAAAGTCGGTTTCATAACTGCCTCCAAGAAACAATTGATGCGGCGGTGCACCAGGTTCCACGTTCCCGGAGTAGTCAGTGGTCCCAGTTTGAAAGCGTGTGAACGTAAAGTCTTGATGAGTGTACGACAGATAAGTGTTCGTGCGGGAAAACGGGGTCCAGTCGATACGGGCTTCCAGTCCGTTCCGTGAGGATTTCGCGGCATTCCGAAAAAATGTCTGCTCGTCAGCCCGTTGGAACTCGACAAACGCATTATCCAATGTCGCAAAATAGGCAGCTAGTTCGTACCGGACACGCCCTTCACCCACCGTTCCCCTGGCACCAACTTCAACATTTCGCAGATCTTCGGGATTCAGGTCTTTATTAAACCCTCCCTCGCCGGTTGGTCTGTTTGACAACTCTACGGTCGTCGGCGTCTGGTAAGCCGTTGAGAAATTAGTGTAAAGGTTGAACTCATCCGATGCGACAAAAGTGAGCCCCAGCATGGGACTCAAGGCGTCAAGGGTCCGCGAGCCCGACTGGTCCCCATCACTGAGGAATCGGTCGGTCGCGCTGAAATCATAATAATCGTACCGAACGCCCGCCGTAGCAAGCCAGCGCGGGTGGAACGTCAATGTCATTTGTGCAAACGGTGCGAGAGAACGCACCTCTTCAAGTTGCTG